>CAVFKJ010000052.1:0-7322 GCA_963623125.1 Clostridium sp. CAG:217 | reverse complement strand
CTTTCTAACCACTCATCCATTAGATACTTAAATTACATCATAAATAGTCAAAATAAACAAAACGGAGCTTGATACGAAAAAAGAGTGAAAAGCGGAGGTGTCAAAAATAATTGAGGTTGTTGCACAATAATTTGCATAAAAGCTAGCATCTATGCTACAATAATTGAGCTTTAGGGGTGTGGTACAATGGTAGCATACCGGTCTCCAAAACCGTTGATGGGAGTTCGATCCTCTCCACCCCTGCCAGTAGTCCTAGTTTAGGGCTTTTTATTTGCGCTACCACCGAATTACCACCGAAATTATATGCCTTAAAAGTAGGTTTTTATGTTATATAATGATTTCACATAAAGGACATTTTTTATGAATATTTATTTAATGGATTGCTTCAAACTGTTTTTGGCAAGTGTCATTGGCATTTTTATTGGCCTTGATCAAAGACATAGGGGAAAGGAAGCGGGACCCAAGACTCATTGTTTAGTTTGCTTAGGATCGGCTTTAGCGGTACTAGCTGGAGGATATATTGGTGGCGATGCTCAAGCGAGAATTGCTTCACAAGTTGTGACTGGCATTGGTTTTTTAGGTGCTGGTGTAATTCTTGTTAAAAATAATTATCAAATACAAGGCCTTACTACAGCGGCTGGAATTTGGCTTGTGGCATGTCTTGGCATTACAGTGGCAACAGACGGTTGGCCTTTGGCAATTGTTGCGGCGATTATTTGGTTTATAATAACTAACTTATTTCAACATAATGATGATAAGAACATTCCTAGTGAACATAAGGAATAATGTTAAAATAAAAGTGTATTAAAAAGGAGTAAATAATATGATTGATTACACAGAAGGTTCAGGAAAACAATACCATACAGCGGTAGGTCCAGGTGATGTTGGTAGATATGTAATTTTGCCTGGTGATCCAAAAAGGTGTGCTAAGATTGCTAAGCACTTTGATGATGCAAAACTTGTTGCTGATTCAAGAGAATATGTTACTTATACTGGCTATTTAAATGGTGAGAAGGTATCAGTTACATCTACTGGTATCGGTGGTGCTAGTGCTTCTATTGCGATGGAAGAATTAGTAAAATGTGGCGCTGACACTTTCATTAGAGTTGGTACATGTGGTGGTATTGAACTTGATGTAAAAGGTGGCGATATCGTTATCGCTTCTGGTGCTATTAGAATGGAAGGAACTTCTAAAGAATATGCGCCAATTGAATTCCCTGCTGTAGCTGACTTTGATGTTACTAATGCTTTAGCTAAGGCCGCTGATAATTTAGGCTATACAAAACATGTTGGTGTTGTGCAATGTAAGGATGCTTTCTTTGGCCAACATGAACCAGAAAAAATGCCTGTTGGTTATGATCTAATTAATAAGTGGAACGCTTGGAAGATGCTTCATACTTTAGCTAGCGAAATGGAATCAGCTGCCTTATTTGTTTGTGCTGCTGCTAGAAAAGTAAGATGTGGAAGTTGTTTTCTAACTGTTGCCAATCAAGAAAGAGCTTTGGCAGGACTCGATAATCCTCAAGTTCATGATACTGAGGGTGCTATTTGTGTTGGTGTTGAAGCCCTTAAGATTTTAATTGAAGCTGATAAAAAGTAGTTTTTTATCAAAATTAGTCAAACGAACCAGAATGTTAGAATTCTGGTTTTTTTAACTTTAAAAAAAATGCTCAAAAAGTTATAATTTTCACTATAGGAGTTTATTTTGGAAATTAAAAGACAATTTGTACAACAAAAAGATTTACTTGTAGAAAAAATTAGAGAAAAAAATAGGGAATCACTAAATGCGGTTTTACCTATTGTGCTATTAGTGTTATTACTTGGATTTACAATTATTCCCATTCCCTCTGGTATCTTACTAGAGTTTGTGGTAGGTGCTATTTTTGTAATCTTTGGCATGATTTTGTTTAATATTGGTGCTGATATGTCAATGTCCAAGATGGGCGAGACCATTGGCGCAAGTCTTGTTAAAACCAAGAAGATGCCACTAATTATAATATGTGGTTTTATCTTGGGTGTAATTGTTACAGTATCAGAACCGGATTTACAAGTACTAGCAAGCCAAGTTTCATCTATTCCTAGTGTCGTTCTTATTGTGACGGTAGGTGTGGGTGTTGGTATTTTCTTGGTGGTTGCCTTGCTTAGAATAATCTTAGGTGTTCCACTAAGAAGACTGTTGATAATTTGCTATCTAGCACTATTTGTTGTAGCTTTTTTTGTACCAAGCGATTTTATTGGTGTAGCTTTTGATTCAGGTGGTGTTACAACTGGCCCTATGACTGTTCCATTTATTATGGCATTAGGCGTTGGTATTTCATCAATAAGAAATGATGCTTCCGCTGATGATGATAGTTTCGGTTTAGTTGCCCTATGTTCAATTGGACCTATTTTAGCTGTATTAATTTTAGGTTTAATGTTTAATACTAATTCAACAGTTGAAGTTGCGATGGAAAGCGATGTAACTAATTCAATTGAACTTAGTAGATTATTTCTTCATTCACTTCCTGAATATATAAAGGATATGGCTGTTTCTTTATTCCCAATTTTAGTTTTCTTTGAGATAGCACAACTTATTTTCTTAAAGATAAATAAAGACGCTCATGTTAAGATTGCGATTGGCTTGTTATATACATATGTTGGCCTTGTAATCTTTATGACAGGGGCTAATGTCGGCTTTATTAGAACGGGTAATTATATTGGCCACGCCTTAGCATCTTTAAAGTTTAAAGAATTATTAGTGGTTGTAGGAGCCTTCTTAGGTTATATGATTGTTAGAGCTGAACCAGCTGTTTATGTATTAATGAAACAAGTTGAATCAATTACTAATGGTAATATATCTGGTAATGCTATGCTTACAAGCTTATCATTTGGTGTAGCAGGATCAATTGCTTTGGCAATGCTTAGACTTTTGTATAATATTCCAATTTTCTATATTTTAATTCCAGGCTATTTGATAGCTATTGTCTTAAGCTTTTTTGTACCAAATATATTTACTGCCATTGCCTTTGATTCAGGTGGTGTAGCATCTGGTCCAATGACTGCAACCTTCTTACTTCCACTAGCTCAAGGCGCTTGTCTTGCCTTAGGTAAAAGTGCTTCTGAAGGCTTTGGTGTAGTAGCGTTAGTTGCAATGACACCACTTATTGCGATTCAAATTCTTGGTGTAATTTATCAAATCAAGCTTAAAAATGGTGACGAACAAAAGACTACACACTCTATTCTTGAGATGTTTAGTGATTTAAGTGATGATGAAATCATCGAATTATAGGAGTCTTTATGGAAACTTATTTATTATTTACAATTTGTTCACGTAAGAAGCTTAAAATGTATCTAGATTTCTATAAGGAACATAATCTTATAGTGGGTACCATCAATTATGGTAGAGGCACTGCTGCCTATAATGTATTAGATTATCTAGGCCTTGAGGATGATGAGAAAACAATTCATTGTACTATCGTTACTGAAAATACTTGGCGTAAGCTAAAAAAGGGTCTAGAAAGAGAACTACATATAGATCGTCCTGGTACAGGAATTTGTTATACAGTTCCACTTAATAGTGTTGGCGGTAAGAAGGCCCTTAATTTTTTAATTAGTGGTCAAGAATATGAAAGAGAAAAGGAAACAGAAATGAAGGATACTAAGCATGAATTAATTGTTACAGTAGCTAATTATGGCTACAATAGTGAAATTGTTGCAGCTGCTAAAAAAGCTGGTGCTCGTGGTGGCACTGTTCTTCATGGTAAGGGCATGGGTAAAAGAGATGCTCAACAATTCTTGGGAATGACTCTTGTTTCAGAAAAAGAGATTATTTTAATTGTTTGTTCAAATAAAGAAAAGAACGATATTATGTCTTCCATTATGGCTACAAGAAAAGAAGCTGGTGTTGTTTGTTTCTCTATGCCGGTAGATGATGTGGCAGGCTTTAAGCTTCATGATGAGTAATTATGAGTGATTCTTTAAAGTATTTTATTTCAGTATTTTTATATGGAACCTTAGGGTTCTTTTTAGCTTTTATTAATGTAAATAGTGAATTCGTTGTCTTCTGTCGAGGTTTTTTTGGTTGCCTATTTATCTTATGTTTGTTAGCTTTTAAGAAACAAAAGATTGACATACAAGGTATAAAACGTAATCTGAAATATTTGATTATTTGTGGATTGGCTTTAGGCCTAAATGAAACATTTTTGTTTATCGGCTATAAGTATGCTGTATCACTGGCCTCACTTGGTAACTATACAGCTCCTATTTCTATCATCATTATTTCAGCTATTTTATATAAACAAAAAGTATCGCCTAAACAAGTTGTTTGTATAATAGCTTCTTTTGTTGGCATTATTCTTTTATCTGGCGTATTAAGTGGAACAAGCAACGATATTAGAGGCTTGATATTTGGACTATTAGGTTCTATTGGTTTTATAACACTTGTTTTTATGAATAAGAAACTTGATGATATTGGACCCTATGATAAAACTTTAGTCCAGTTATTTGTTTCAGCTTGTACTTGTATTCCACTTGTATTAATTAATACAAGTTATCTTATTTCTTTTGATATTAAGACGATTTCTATTTTATTGATGCTTGGAATAATACATACTGGTTTTGCCTATTGTTTATATTTTGATTCAATCAAAACATTAAGTCCAATCAAGATTGCGATAATTGGCTATGTTGAACCAGTTATGTCGGTTTTAATTGGGGCCTTATTTTTAAAAGAAAGTATGGATGTTTATACTATTGTTGGGGCAATATTAATACTAGGTTCAGCTATTATTAGTGAACTGTTAAATAATAAGAAAGAGCTTGTATGAAAAAAGAATATATTACAATTCCCAATTTTATTACTTCACTAAGACTACTTGGGGCAATCGTTATATTGTTCCTACAACCTTTTACGCTTTCTTTTTATATCATATATGGGCTTAGTGGCTTTACGGATGCCATAGATGGTTTTGTAGCTAGAAAGCTTAAACAAGTTAGTGAATTTGGTACTAAGCTAGATAGTGTGGTTGATTTATGTTTCTATATTGTGTTAGCTATCAAAATAATGCCCACACTAATTCAAAGGTTACCATCTTTTATTTGGCATATTGTAACAATAATTGTATTGCTTAGAATTTGTATTTATCTTTATGGTGCTATAAAACAAAAACATTTTGTTTCTAATCATACTTATTTAAATAAGATTGCGGGTGCTTTAATATATTTATTACCCTTTGTGATGTTAAGTAAGTATACAATTGGATACTCTTATCTTATAGCGTTTATCGCATTTATTGGAGCTATTCAAGAGTTTAATAATGTATGTTTAAAAAAGATATGTGAATAACATGTCTTTTTGTTTGACTAGAGTGAAAGTGAATAGTACAATTAATACAGTTAATACAGATAAGGAGATTTTTTATGAAGAAATTATTCGTTTTAATAGGTGCGGCAATTGCCTTCCTAACAATTCTTGTATCAACAAATCGTTATGCTAAGAAAAGGAAAAACAAGGAAGATTAAGTATGTCAGAAAAAGATTTTTTAAGCCAATTTTCTTCTGATGGCAAAAAGCCTGATAGTTTTAAAGAAGAAGAAAGAATTAAGATTGAAAAACCAAAAAAACAAATTAATCCTAAAGGAATTATTATTGCGGCTGTAATAGTTGTAGCTCTTGGTGTATTATCTTATTTCTTGTTTTTTGCACCAAAGATTGTTATGCCAAACTTTGTAGGCCAAACAAAAGATGATGTTGCCTCTTGGGTGAAACAACAAGGTATTACAACGAGCGGTATTGTCTTTAAAGAAGAATATAACTTCGATAATGACGCCAATATCATCTTGAGTCAAGATGTAAAAGAGGGCAAGAAAGTAAAGAAAGATGTAAAGATTACTTTCACTATCTCACTTGGTGCTGATCCTGATGAAAAAGTTACTATTCCTGATTTAAAGAATATGACTAAGTCAGAGATTGAATCTTGGATTTCAGAAAATAAGTTAACTAAAGCTAAGATTACCACATCATACAACGATACTTATGATAAGGATACAGTAATTTCTTATGAAGTAAAAGGTGTTGATGAAGAAGACTTCACTAGATCTTCTACTTTAAATATTTCAATATCTAAAGGACCTCAACCTACAGGTACAGTTACAGTATCGGATTTTGTAGGAAAAGATTATTCTGATGTTGAAACTTGGGCTAAGACTAATAAGGTTACTGTTAATAAAGTAGAGTCTTATTCTGATAAAGTTGATTCTGGTAAGGTTATATCTCAATCAATAGCTAAGAACGAAACTATGAAGACTACTGATACTTTAACTATTACAGTATCAAAGGGTAAGGGCGTTAAAGTGCCTAACTTAGCTTCAATGACTAGAAAACAAATTGAATCTTGGGCAAGTAAAAACAACATTAACTTAACAACTGATGAACAATATTCTGATAGTGATAAAGCATTACTGTCATGCAATATATCTAGCGGCCAAACTATTTCTAGTAGTGATGAAGTGAAGATTACTTTCAATTTAGGTAAATACTTCTACGCTGATGATGAAGACTTGAAAGACATCGTCGGCATGAATGCCTATAAACTTGAAGATTGGTGCAATGAAAAGCGTCACAAGGGTATTGATGCGTATTGCGGAAACTGGAGTGAATCATCTGCAGTTTATTCTGATACATATGAAAAAGGCAAGATTGTTTCTTATGAAATATCTTCTTATTCAACAGGTGAAACATATGATATCAATGATAGACTTCCTCTTGATGTAAGATTTTCTATCGTTATTTCAAAAGGTAAGTATTACACAATGAAAGAATTGTTCACTACTGATAAAACAAGCACTATTGCTACGGTTGGTGATATTATGGATGCTTTAACGGCTAGAGGCATTACTTATACACTTTCAAGTAATGTTGGTAGTGGTGATTATGGAAAACAAGGCCGTATTGTAGGCAAGAGTCCAAGTGATGATTTATATGATGACCAGTCATATACTATTGAAGTTTGTGAAGATGGCGGTTGGTATCAAGTTGAGGGTGCTAAGCCAACTTCATCACCTACAGCTAGCCCTGAAAGTGGCGATTAATTAAGAAGGGAGATTATATGAATTTCTTTAATAGAGCAGTTAAAAATGTTAGTAGAAAATTATCTAAGACCATTTTACTTACACTTACATTCTTACTTGTGGGTACGTTAGTTATAGTTGGTTTAGGTGTTTCTAATGCATCTAGCCAAGCTAAGATTCTTACTCGTCAAAAGATGAGAGCTGTTGCGACAATGGATGTTGATTCAATGGCTTGGTATAACTATGTTGATTCAATTCAAGATGAAGATGAAAGAA
>CAVFKJ010000051.1:0-5761 GCA_963623125.1 Clostridium sp. CAG:217 | reverse complement strand
TAGAACAACCACATAAGAGTAATAAAGCAAGGATGCATATTGTTAGTTTTTTCATGAGTCCTACTTTCTATATAGTTAATTATACAGAACATTTTATTCAACGGGAATTTACAATAAAAACAATAATAAAAAAGCATCAGATTTTTCTGATACTCTTTCCTTTTATATATTCAAAGCCAATTAGTTGACGATAATCTACTTCAATTCCAGCAATCATTTCAATAATAGTTTGGCCACATCTTTCACCCGCTTCTTTATTATTAAATCGAATAGAATCAAGTGGTGGATTCATTAAACTTGAATAGCGATACGATCCAAAGCCAATAATTGATACATCATCAGGCATCTTAACATTCTTACTATTTAGTATTCTATAACATGCACTAGCCATTCTATCGGTAGAACATATAATAGCGGTTGGAATATGCTTATTTAATTCTTCTTCAATGATTGGAAGACAGTTTTCATATTCAAAGTCTGCTTTTATGAATTTAGCATTTAGTCCATGCTCCTTTAAGGCATCATAAACGCCTTGTTTTCTTACTACACCAACGGAAACATCACTTTCATCAACACCAATAAAATAAATATCTTTATGTCCATTTAAAGCTATAAGTTCACCTGCTTTATGACCCGATCGATAATCATCATAAACAATAGAAGGACCACCTTCTATTTCTTGTCCCATAAATAGAATTGGTATTCCATATTTTATAGTTAATTCATTGTAATCATACTTATTATTAGTAGCTAATATAATAATACCATCAACATTTAGTTCACTTAGATATTCAAAAGCTTCCTTTTCTCTTTGTGGGCTATGATTGGTATTAATGATAATAGTACGATAACCATGAATCTTTAAAAAATCATCCATACTTGTAATAGCTTTAGAAGAAGTATAAGAAGTTAAAGTAGGTGAAATAATACCTATCGTATTAGTATGCTTAGCCTTAAGCATTTTAGCTGTTTGATTTGGCTTGTAATTGTATTTATCACAAACATCTTTTATCTTTTGTTTAGTTTCTGCTTTAACAAAGCCACCATTAAAATAGCGAGAAACGGTACTCTTGCCTACTCCCGCCATTTTAGCTATATCATTCATGGTTAACTTTGTGTTTTTCATATACTTATAATACTATTTTAAATAAAAATTATAATTTTGTTCATCCCTAATTGTTGAAGTTTCATCATGTCCTGGATAAACAATTAAATCTTCCATATCCTTAAATATTCTTAAAGAATTTTTTAGTTTACTATTATTGCCACCCTTTAAATCTGTTCGACCTGTTGAACCTTTAAATAAGGTATCACCAGTAAAGATACAATCTTTAAATTTATAACAAACACTTCCCTCGGTATGTCCTGGTGTATAAATTACTTCAAATTCAAATGACCCAATAGTTTTCTTCCCTTCCTCAATGTTAACTGTTGGAACACTAATAGTTGGAACATTCATAAGGCCAAATATCCTACCTTGTGTATTATCTTTGGTTAATTCAATATCTAAATCATTTAGATAAATTGGACAATGATATTGCTTATACAAAACATCACAAGCTTTTATATGATCAAAATGGCCATGTGTTAATAAAACAGCTAATAACTTCTTATTTTCTAGATAGGGTATTAACTTATCAATCTTACAAGCTGGATCAATTAATAAACAATCATCATCCATTTTAAGTAAATAAGTATTAGTGGCAAAGGCACCACATATAAGTCTTGTTACTTCCATATAAAATAAAATAAGCGAAACCGCTTATTTTTTCTCCTTATGTGTAGTCATCTTATTACATCTAGGGCAATACTTTTTAATTTCCATCTTATCAGGATGTTTTTTCTTATTTCTAGAACCGATGTAATTTTCTTCACCACATTCTGTACATTTAAATGTTACAAATTCTCTAGGCATTACTATTACCTCCCGTTAACGCTTTATAATGATAACACATTAGTGTTTTTAAACACAATACCTAAAAAAGCGCTTGTTCATTAGATATTTTAAGATGTTCATAAGCTAAAGAAGATACCACTCTACCTCTAGCTGTTCTATTGATAAAACCAATTTGTAATAAATATGGTTCATAAACATCTTCAATAGTGATTGCTTCCTCACCAATTGCTGAAGCAATAGCCTCAAGTCCAACCGGACCACCATGATATCTTTCAATGATACCTTTAAGATATCTTATATCAACATCATCTAAACCAATTGGATCAATCTTTAAACGATTTAAGGCAGCCTTAGTTGTATCAAGATCAATTACCCCATCATTTAATACTTGAGCAAAGTCTCTTACTCTTCTAAATAAACGATTGGCAATTCTAGGTGTACCCCTACTTCTTCTAGCTATTTCATGTACTGCATCATTATTGATGCTTGTATCAAATACCTTAGCTGTTCTAGAAACTATTGAGCTTAATTCTTCTTCATCATAGTATTCAAGTTTTGAAATAATACCAAAACGATCTCTTAATGGAGAAGAAATAGAGCCCATTCGAGTTGTAGCACCAACTAGGGTAAAAGGTGGCAAATCAAGTCTTATCGATCTTGCACCTTGTTCCTTACCAACGACAATATCAATCGCAAAATCTTCCATAGCTGGATACAATACTTCTTCTACCGTCTTAGGAAGACGATGTATTTCATCAATAAATAAGATATCACCAGCCTCTAGGGTTGATAGTATAGCCGCTAAATCACCGCTTCTTTCAATACTTGGACCACTGGTAATTTTTATCTTACTGCCCATTTCATTAGCCAATATATAAGCTAAGGTAGTTTTACCTAAGCCTGGTGGGCCATAAAAAAGACAATGATCTAGAGCCTCATCTCTTTTTTGGGCAGCCTTTATAAAAACCTCTAAATTTTCTTTTAAAGCGCTTTGGCCAACATACTCACTTAGCTTATGAGGTCTTAAATTTAATTCCTCATCTTCATCAAGTTTAGTAGTAGCTAATACGCTATCATTTATTTCACTCATAATTTTTTACTTAATAACGTTAATGCTTTTTTAATATACTGATCACTAGTCATTTGTTCTTTAGATAGCTCTTTAAAAATATTTTTAAGTTCAATAGATTTATAGCCCAAGCTCTTTAAAGCTTCTAAGGCATCATCTAGTTGCGCATTAGAACTATTTGTTTCACTATCGGTAACTAGTTTCTTCTTTAAATCAAGAATGATTTGACTTGCGGTCTTAGAGCCAACACCACTCATTCCTTTAAAGAAATTAACATCGGAGTTTTCAATCGCTTCAATAACTTCATTAACCTTCTTTTTAGAAAGAATGCCGCTGGCCATTTTCGGACCAAGTCCTTTTACTGAAATAAGTTTTACAAATAAATCATATTCTTCCAAACTTAAAAAGCCATATAAAGATTGTTCATCTTCTCTAATATTTTCATAAGTGTAAATAACAATTTCCTCATCTATTTTTAGAGCCTCTGGATGATAAAAATTAATACGGTAGCCTACATTATTAACATCCAATAATACATAATCTGTACTAAAATGATGAACTTTTCCTCTTAAAAAACCAATCATAACGAAACAATTATAACATGTCTTATTGCTTATTATCGATAAGACATACCGCTTGGGCAATAGCTCCTTCCCCACTTCCAACAAAGCCCATTTTTTCAAAACAAGTAGCCTTAATATTTACTAAACTAGGATCAATTTCTAAAGTCTTGGCAATATTTTCTTTCATTTGATCTAAATATGGTGCCATCTTAGGCTTTTCAATCATAATCAAAGAATCAATATTAACTACTTTATAACCGTTTTCATCTAACATATCCTTGGTATAAGATAATAGTTTTAAAGATGAAATGCCTGCATATTTGGGATCCTTATCTGAGAAATGGGTACCGATATCTTTAAGACCCATGGCCCCAATTAAAGATTCAATTATCGCATGACATAAAACATCCGCATCACTGTGTCCTAAAAGGCCTTTTTCATAAGGTATTTTAACCCCACCAATAATTAAGTCTCTTCCCTCAACTAATCTATGTACATCTTGTGATTGTCCAATTCTCATATCTTAATACTCCCTATATCCTCATATACATTGTCACTATATTTGCTTAATACTTCTTTTGATTGATGGCCAATACTTACAAGTGCACATTTAATCCCCATAGAATTGGCAACTTGTAAATCATGTAAGGTATCACCTATCATTAGGCATTCATTTTTATCTTTATCTTCAATAAATTTTAAAGCAATTGGTAACTTACTTGTTGCATAGATATTATCAATACCTAGTATTTCAGCAAAATAATTTTTAATACCTAAATCCTCTAATTGTTTAGTTAAAATATCAATCCTACTAGCACTAAGCACAACATTCTTAATACCTTTTCTTTTATTAGTTTCAAGTAAATCAACTATTCCATCATTTAGTTTACATCTATAAGCATTATCAAGATAGAGATTCATCCAATACTCGCCTACTTCATACCAATCTAATACCTCAAAATCAAAGCCTACTGCTTCATAATATTTCTTAACTGGAAAAGTAAATATATTCTTGTATTCTTTAATATCAATAGGACCTCTTAAAAGATATTTTTCGATTGTTTTATTTAAACATTCTACTGAAACTTCTACATCATCTAAAATAGTCCCATTAAAATCAAATATTACATATTGCATGACTAATCACTTAAGCTAGATGAATCAACTGATTCAATTAGATTATTACTTGAATCATAGAAATTAACTACAATATTATCGGCTTTATTACCGGCAAAGATACCATACATACCACCATACATATAAAGACCCAATACCGCAATTGATTCATATATGCCCACTTCACTTGTAGAAAGCGCGACATCAAAGACAGTAAAGTTATCATTGTGTTTTATTTCAGTAATATTATAATCTTCATCCTCTTTCATTTCATTGATTGTATCTTCAATCTGATCAGAAAAATCTTTTAACATTTCTTCATATTGAGCCTTAGTTAGTTTCATGGTAACTGAGCCATCATCATTTAATTTAGCCGAAACATAAGAAGTTCCCGCATCCTTATCCAAGTCTTCTTGGCTAACGCCTTCCATAAATGAACTAGGTAAAGTAATAGAAACAGTAAGAATGCCATCTTTTACTTCTACTTCACCAATATCTGATAGTTTATCGATATCTTCTTGCATACTATCATCAACAGTTGTACTAGTTTCTTCTTTTACCTCATTGTTAGTACTTTCTTCTTTTTGACTACAAGCGCTAAAGCTAACAAGACATAAAAGTGTCATTAAAATTGTAATTATCTTTTTCATTTTTTGCCCTACTTTCTTTTTAAATTATAAATAAACAAAGACAAAATAAAAAGAGGCAACGCCTCTTAATAATCTTCCTCAGGTTCATCTATGATATTACCATCATCATCATAGACAACGCCATCACTGTCATCATCAACCTCAATTTCAGATAAATCAATTTGGGTTTCTGAGAACTTTCGATGAGATTTTAAATCCCAGTTATTTCCCTCTAAAGAAATAAATCTGCCATCAAGAGATAAGTCAGAATAAAAAGAAGCTACCTTGTCATTGCCAAGCCCAGTTTCCTTACTTACTTCACTCCATAATTCCTTAAATGGCATTGCATCTTTTCTATTTTGTAGTATCTCAAATGCAACTTCTGTCATTGATTTTTTTGCCGTCATTAATAATTTTTACACTCCTAAATATCTAATTTCTATATGTTTTTTATAATCGCTTACACAATAGCCAATAGATATAATAT
>CAVFKJ010000050.1:0-5740 GCA_963623125.1 Clostridium sp. CAG:217 | reverse complement strand
CTCGTTGAGAGCTGATTTACAGTCAGCCGCGTTTAGCCTCTTCGCTACCCCTCCAGTTCATTAATAGGCTCATTTATATTATCAAACTGGTCATAAAATGTAAAGCATATTTTTAAACTTTTTTAGTCAATTTTTCTAAACTCCCCTATTTAAAGCCTTTTTTAGAATAAATTTTTCTAATAATTTTTAAATCTAATATAATAAACATTAGAGGAAATAAAAATGATAAAAATAAATAATGATTGGCAGTTTACCAACTGTTTTAGCGAAGAATTTCTAAATGGTCTAGGTACCTATGAAAAAGTAAGAATACCTCATAATGTCAAAGAAGTTCCCTTACATTACATTAATCCAAATGATTATCAAATGCTATGTGGCTATCGCAAAATAATTAATATTAGTAATACTACTCTAAGAACTTTTATTAAATTTGAAGCAGCCGCTCATATCGCTACTTTATATGTTAACGGTAAGGAAGTATTTACTCATTATAATGGCTATACAGCTTTTAGATGTGAAATAAGTAACTATATTAAACAAGGTGATAACTTAATTGTAGTAAAACTTGATACTAGTGAAAATCCAAGTATTCCTCCTTTCGGTTTTGTGGTAGACTATTTAACTTTTGGAGGTATCTATCGTGATGTATATCTAGAGCAAACTCCAGCTACCTACATTAAAGATGTTTTTATCAAAACCAATTTAAATGGTATTGATTGTAAGATTGAATATGATGGTGATACAAGTAATAAACATTTACTCGCTAGTATCTATGATCAAGATAATAAGCTAGTTTTAAGTAAAGAATATGACGTGTTAGCTGACAATATTAAATTAGATATTGATAATCCTATCTTATGGGAAGTTAATAATGGCTATTTATATAATTTAAAGCTAAAGATAAAAGAAAATGTATATGTTAAGGAAACTAAGTTTGGTTTAAGGACTATTTCCTACAACAATAATGAATTCTTCATAAATGGTAAAAAAGTCTTCATAAGAGGTTTAAATAGGCATCAGTCTTTTCCTTATTTTGGCTATGCTGCCACAAAGTCTTTACAAGTTGAAGATGCAAGAATTCTGGATGAAGAACTTGGTGTTAATCTAGTAAGAACTTCACATTATCCTAATTCGCATTATTTTATTGAAGAATGTGATAAAAGGGGTATCATGGTCTTTACTGAAATACCTGGTTGGCAACATCTTTCTAAAGATGAATTTTGGCGCAAGACATGTATAAATAATGTCGAAGAAATGATTAATGAATATTATAATCATCCATCAATTATCATGTGGGGCGTTAGAGTTAATGAATCACAAGATGATGATGAATTATATAAAGAAACAAATAAGTTAGCTCATAGTTTAGATGATTCAAGGCCAACAAGTGGTGTGCGCTATCTAGAAAAATCTTCTCTACTTGAAGATATCTATAGTTACAACGATTTCTCGCATAGTGGAAATAATCCTGGTTGTAAGAAAAAGAAAGATGTTACACCTGATATGTCTAAACCATTATTAATATCAGAAGCCAATGGTCATATGTTCCCTACTAAGTCTTTTGATAATATCGAAAGAAGACAGTCTCATGCTTTAAGACACGCTAAAGTATTAAATGATGCCCTAAAGGACAATGAACATATCGGTTGTATACAATGGTGTATGTTTGATTATCCAACCCACAAGGACTTTGGTAGTGGTGATAGAATTTGTTACCATGGCGTAATGGACAGCTTTAGAAATCCCAAGATGGCTGCCAGTGTTTATGCAAGCCAAAGCGAAAAGAGACCTGTACTAGAAGTTTCTACCAGCATGGATATCGGTGATTATCCTAGTGGCCAAATACCTTACTTTTATTGTTTTACAAATGGCGATAGTGTAAAACTATATAAAAACAATGATTTTGTAAAAGAATTTACTTATTCACCTTATACCGCCTTAAAACACGGCCCAATCTATATAGATGATACAATTGGTGATCTTTTACAAAGCAAGGAAAACTTCCCAAAGGAAAAGGCTGAAGAAATTAGAGTATGTTTAAATGCTGCCGCCAAATACGGCATGGCTAACTTGCCACTTAAATATAAGCTAAAGTTTGCGAAAGTTATGCTTAAATATCACATGAACTTCTCTGATGGCTATGACTTATACAGTAAATATGTTGGCAACTGGGGTGGCGAAGCTACTAAGTGGAAATTTGAAGCTATTAAAGATGGAAAAGTTATTAAAACAATCATAAAATCTCCTGGCAGTAAACTATCTATTAAAGCTAATATTTCTAGTAGCATACTAGTTGAAGGCGACACTTATGATATGGCGGCCATTAGAATAAAAATTGTTGATGAAAATGATAATGTTGCCTCATATGCTCAGCTTCCTTTAACTATTAAAACAAGTTCTAATTTAGATATCTTAGGCCCAAATATTGTATGTAGTGAAGGTGGAATGTGTGGTACCTATATTAAAACAAATGGTCAAGATGGCGATGGCTATATCACTTTAAATAGTCCTGGACTAGAAGAAGTAACAATCAAAATAAAAATAGTGAAATCTAATTAGACTTCACTATCAATGTTTCATAAGGCCTTAACGCTTTATCAATATCCTTATAATTGTGTAGAACTATTTCTCCACCACTATAAGGATTTTTTATCTTCTTCTTAGTCATATTGATAATTACCAAGAATTTTTCATTATCCAATATTCTATTGTAAACAAGAATATTCTTATTAGACTTAAGCCTAATAAAATCGCCATAAACTAAAGCCTTATATTGTTTTCTTAGCTGTATAGCCTTCTTATAATAAGACAGCATTGAATCTTTATCATCAATTTGTTTTTCAACATTAATATCAACATAATTAGGATTAACATCAATCCAAGGCTTATGCTTAGAAAAACCAGCATACTCACTATTATCCCATTGCATTGGAATACGGGCATGATCCCTTGAACCATACGTTAATCTTTTAAGACAATAATCTTTATCATTTTTAAGCACATTTACGTAATGATTATAGGCATTAATTGTTTCAACATCCCTAAACTGTTCAACGCTTGAAAAAGGGAAATTATTCATGCCTATTTCATCACCTTGATAAATATAAGGCGTTCCCTTAAAGCTCATCTGCAAGCTTACCAGCATCTTGCCAATCGCGTCTTGATACTTTCCACTTGGATCGATCTTAGAAATCATACGTGGGTTATCGTGATTATTAAAGAAAACAGAAGGCCAACAATGGTTAGAATAACGCTCTTGCCATCTAATTAATTCTCTTACTGTTTTCCTAAAATCAAACTTATAAATATCAAAACGCTTTTTGCCAGGATTATCTAAATGATCAAAAGAAAATAATTGAGTCAACTCATCACAATCATCACCCGTAATATATCTTGATACCTTAAGGCCAGCACCAGGACATTCACCTACTGTATAGGCATTATGTGGTTTTAAACATTTGTTATAAAATTCATTTAAATATTTATCTAAATAAGGACCATGGAAATAATGTTCAATACCTGTAAAGCCAATAAGCTCACCAATTGTTTTATTGCCATCGGTAAGTGGCTTTTCTTTTGAAATAAGTGAGACGACATCTAATCTAAAGCCATCTACTCCTTTATCCAACCAAAAGTTAGCTATATTAAACATTTCTTCTCGAACCTTTGGATTATCCCAATTTAAATCGATTTGTTTTTTGGCAAACAAATGCAAAACATATTTATCTCTTTGTTTATAATATTCAAAGGCACTACCGGCAAAAAAACTTGTCCAATTAAGGGGTTTATCATTCCAAATGTAGTAATCATCATATGGTTTAATACCCTCAAGTGATTTTCTAAACCATTCATGTTCATCGGAAGTATGATTCATTACTAAATCAATGATGATTTTAATATCTTTTTCATGAGCTTGTTTAATCAAACAATCAACATCCTCCATCGTTCCAAACTCGCTCATAATCTTCTTATAATCTCTTATATCATAGCCGTTATCCGCATTAGGAGAATCGTAGAACGGACAAATCCACAAGGCATTTACACCTAATTCTTTTAAATAATCAAGCTTAGAAATGATGCCCTTAATATCACCTATTCCATCATCATTACTATCTTTAAAAGATCTTGGATAAATTTCATAGAAAACAGCTTCCTTCCACCAAGCTTGTTTAATAGTACATTCTTCATCATTTTCTTTAAAATCAAAACAATTTAACAAATCTACAAACGCATCAATAGCTTCATCGTTAAATTTATTAAAAGTTAAATACTTTAAAGATTTTAACTTAATATTTTTAATAATAGTCTTTTCAATAATACTCTCATCCATTCCCAAAGAATAGAACAAACGAGCCAACAAATCATGACCTGATGGAGTCTTAAATACTTCACCTAATTTAGATTCTCTGCTTACTTTCATAAACTACCTTCTTTAACTTAATTTTAGCAGTTGTTCGATTTAATTTCTTCTCTATTTTGAACTTGAATACTATTTTTATGAATGATAACCAATGAAATAAAGCACATGCCAAGTAATATTGAAATATCTTCTAGTTTTCTTGCATATAAAAGAAAATTAGCCAACATAAAACAAATATAAGTAATTCTTGTACGCTTAGTATGAGGATTAATCTTAATTAAAGAACCTATTATATATAGACATGCAAGTAACACTAGTGGCCAATAATTAAAGAATGCTAGACCTATCAAGACTCCAAAAGATACCGCAATCGATTTGCCACCTTTAAACTGATTAAATATTGAATATGAATGGCCAATTATAGGGCTTACTAACATTAGGGAAAATAGCTTACTTTTAAGTAAACCAGTTTTAATAATGACATAGATAGGGACAATGCCCTTTAATAAGTCACAAATCAAGCACAGTATACCAATCTTAACTCCGGCATATTTCATCGCATTAGCTACACCAGGATTATGATCGATACTATCTTTAGTAACATCAATCCCCTTTATCATTTTCGGAAGCCACTTACTAAACAATAAACTGCCCGAAACATAACCATACAATATTGCCAATACTTCTCTAAACATTGTCTTTCCCCTTTGAAATAATAAACTTACAAATATCAATGGCCGCATTAGGTTTACCATATAATCTTTGATTATCGATCATTTCTTTTTGTCTATCCTTGTCATTTAAAATTTTCAAACCATCTAAAACCAGCATATCTTCGTCATTATCATAAACAGCCATATTACGTCTAGTAAAAAATTCCATATTCTTATTTTCGCATCCTGGAATAGGTGAAGTAAAAACAAGTGGAATGTTGCAACATACCGCCTCACTGCTTGTTAAACCACCTGGCTTAGTAAATAAAATATCGCTAGCTTTCATATATAAATAAGCATTATCTATATAATCTAAAACCACCACCCTATTATCTTTGTCATAAGCTTTTCTTAGCTCTTGTTTTAGTTTTTCATTACTGCCACCCATAATGTATAAACAAGTATTATCGTCCATTTTATTTGTTAATTTTTCACTTAGCTGCAAGATATTACCAAAGCCCATAGAACCAGTCATAAGTAAGATTATTTTCTTATCTAATGGCATAGCTAACATTTCTCTTACCTTATCTTTATTTATATCTAATTTAAAATTATTGGATACCGGAATGCCCAAACCAATAAGTTTCTTTTCTGGAATTCCTCTTTTTTTAAATTCATCCTTTAAATCATCATGGGGAATAAAATAATAATCAGCTCTTGTTTCTTC
>CAVFKJ010000049.1:0-6097 GCA_963623125.1 Clostridium sp. CAG:217 | reverse complement strand
ATATTTAGTTGATAGTGCTTTTGATATATAACAATCATCACTATTTAAATCATATTTAAAATAAGCACTATTATATATTAAGCCAAAACAATTTATATCATCTTCTTTATAGATATCACCCTTTAACATCTTGAGCGAATAGAAAGAAAATTTCTCTGCCGATTCATTATCGGTTTTTACCTTATTAGCAAAATCTAACAAATTAATTGAAGCTTGTAACTTATTATCGGAAGCACTTAGGGAAAGTGGCATATTTAATATCGTTTCATAAGGAGCTATTACACCATCTTTTGATATATCAATAAAATTATTTAAAAGATCTTTAAAGCCTACACCAAAGAAAAACAATAAATTGGCAATCATGATACCAATGATAAGTGTTAGATAAGCATTTTTATTTTGCATAATTATTCTTATTCTAAATCTAGTAAAGAAAGGAATTTTATGATTAAGTTTTATGGCGTGTCTTTGTTTGTGTTTACTTAAGTCTCTTCTTAAAAACTTCAAAGGTTTTAGTTTTAATTTTTTATTTAAAACAAGATAATTAATAATTAACATCATTAAAACAGGAACAATACTTGTATAAATAAAACAATCTAATTTGAAATATAAAGTATATTTAGCTAAAGAATAGTTGGCGTAATAGACTTGCCTCATGAATTGTTCAACTATGGTATAGCCTAAAATATTGCCTACTATCATACCGATAATCGAAATTATAAAGGGCATCAAAATATAATGAGATACCAGTTCATGATTACTGTATCCTGAAGCCTTTAAAGTACCAATTACAGTAGCTTCTTTAGAAATAGTATTAGTGATTGTAATTGATGAAATATAGGCTATTAGTATTAACATCAGATACAAAAAGATATACATCGTAGCACCATCACTTTCGGCATCTTCTAGCACAAAAGTTATAGCCTTATTTTCATATGAAGGAATAAATTCATTAATTTGGGTATTTTCAACCAAGATATCTTTTAAATCATCATCTTTGTCTCTTAAAGTATTTTCATCATATTCATTGTTGTATTTATAGCTATAACGATAGTTTATTTCATCACTGTTTAATCTATTAAAACCATCACTTGTAAGTAAAGCTACTCCAAAAGAAAGAGAATTCATCATCATTTGGTTGTTGTCTTCAAATAAAGCACTATGGTCAACCATTGATACCGTACCAACTACTTTATAAGTTATATCTTCATAATTAATATAATCACCAATGTTGATGTTGTTGTTTGAAGCATATAATCTTTCTAGTACTATCTCATTCTCATTTTCTGGAAGTCTACCATCAAATACTTCTTGTAGATCAATTTCTGTTCTTAATTTATAAAATCTTAAGGTAGTATTATTATCTAACTTTTCATCAATATAAAATTGTTCATAAACTTTAAGATCATTTTCTTCAAGCAATTTAATTTGAGCTTTATTTAATTTCTTCTTGGTTGTAAATAAACCTGATTCTAGTTTTAACTTTGTTTCATTTTCTTTGATGGTTTTAGTAACGGAATTGTTGGCTACTTCAAATCCTGATACAGCACTTATCATAAGTACTAGTAGGGCAAATATCACAAAGTATTTAGCGAAATCGTTTTTGATAGCCCTTTTATATCTTTTATTTAGTGGGTTTTTCATCTTACCACTCCAAATCCTTAGCAGATACTTTTGAAGTATTTAGATAGTTATCTCTAATACGACCATCTTTTAGTTTTACAACTCTATCAGCCATATATTTAATGGCATCATTATGAGTAACCATTAAAACGGTTGAACCATATTTTTGATTGATTGTCTCTATTAATTTTAATATTTCTTTACTGGTGTTATAGTCTAAGGCACCAGTTGGTTCATCACATAATAAAATATCCGGATTTTTAATGATAGCTCTACCAATTGATGTACGTTGTTGTTGACCACCAGATAATTGTGATGGTAATTTGTCTTCATGTTCTTTTAATCCTAATGTAAGTAGTAGTTCTTCAATATCTAAGGGTTTCTTAGATAAAAAAGCACCGACCTCAATATTTTCTCTTACCGTTAAATCAGGAATAAGATTATACATTTGAAAAACATATCCTAAATGATTTCTTCTAAATTTTGTTAGTTTCTTTTCATTTAGTGAATTCATTGTTTCGCCATCAATCACAATCTCGCCACTATCAGGTCCATCAATACCGCCAATTATATTTAATAGCGTTGATTTGCCTGATCCTGAAGGTCCAAGCAAAACACAAAACTCACCTTTTTCTACTTCTAAAGATAAATTATGTAGTACTTCTACTCTATTTTCTTTTTCACCAAATCCTTTATTTAAGTCCCTTATTTCTAAAAACATAACGTCTCCTAGTTAGCTATTGCTAACCTATGTTCAAAAAAAATAGTTAGCATATGCTAACTACATTCTACATGATTATTTATATTTGTCAAATAAAAAAGTAGATGCGCAAGGCACCTACTATTTAAACTTCGATTTAATATATGATTATTAAGCTTTTAATTTCTTACAGTTAACATAATATTCGCAAACATTAATCAAAGATACTGCAGATGCCGCAAGTGTTAACCAAGTAGATTGGGCTTTAGTTATAGAATAAATAACTACTGGAATACTAATTGCTTCTAAAATTAATACGATTAAAGCAACAGTGATATGAGCGGTACCTTTATTTGTACCCTTGACAACAGCTAAGCCTTTAGTACCGAGGAATATATCAAATACGATATCAATTACACATGCAGCAACAGTTGAAGCTACTATTGTTTTAGTTACTTCTACACCCATTACGCTTGGATTAGCTTTATTCAATGCTACCGCAAAAATAATAATAAATACTACATCAAGTGCTGCAAGAAAGTAAAAGAAATAACTTGCATCTTTAACTATTTTTTTCTCTTTTTCCATAAAAATGTCCTCTTTTCTAGCTTTTATTCTAGCACGAATGAACGCTTAGCATTAGTATAGTTTACGTAAGATATTATTATTTGCTTTGTTGTTGAAGATAAAATATTGATTTTTGTGTTTCAATCTCTGCTTTTAGCTCTTCTTTAGTTAGCAAATACAATTTATACTTTGATATAAATAGTTGTTCATTCCCATTAACAATCGAATATCGTGCGATATCTTCATCTGTATCAGAATATAATACTATACCAATGGTTGGATTATAATCTTCACGGCGTTTTAAATCATCGTACATGTGTATATACATATCCATTTGTCCAACATCTTGATGAGTAATTTTCGCTTTTTTAAATCAATTAGCAAAAAACACTTCAATATGTAATTACAAAAAACCAAATCAATATAGTAGTCTTCTTTTTTCCGTATGAATATGTTGTTGTCTAGCGACAAAGGCATATCCTCTTCCAAGTTCCATCATAAATTTTTCTAAATTTGATAGAATACTCTTTTCAAGATCACTTTCATTAAAATCAGAATTTGAAGGTAAACCCAAAAATTAAGTAATCATTGGATTCTTGATAAATTCTAATTTATCATTTTGATATGCCGAAGTTAGCTTTTTCATTTCTTTTTCTACCACATCTTTATTTTGTGTTTTCAACATTCGATAGTAATATTGTGAAGAAACATTTCTTTGCAAAGTACGCACACTCCAAGTTTGTTCAAAAGCCTCTTTTTCATACCAATCACGCGCTTTTTTATCTTCTACTTGCAACAATACGCAGTAATGAGTCCAAGATAACAAGGCTTTAGATTTTGGACTCGCCGAGTCCAAAATCAATGGAAACAATTTATAAAATCAAACAAACTTATATAACGAACTATAATCAAAACTTTTACCATAATTTTTAGTAAGCTCTTTTGATAATTTCTTAATAAGTTCTAGCCCGTATTCTGCTCTATCCTCGCCATCAAGTTCTTCTTCAGCAATTCTATATCCCAAAAGCCAGTTTCTTTTTACTAAAGCCATATTAACTGCTTGATATGCTGCTTTTCTTGATGATTCAATTATTTCGCATGCATCCTTCAAAACATCATTTGTTTTAACAAAATCACCCACAAGATAATTAGATTTAATCGCATTACCTTCATTTTCATAGTCGCCACTCCTTTAAATTATGGCTATATAATAATAAATTTGCTGGTACAAAAATTGTCCTATGTAAGTGAATTAACAAAACAGAGCAATTTAAAAGGCCGTTTTTACAACGACCTCATCATTTAATTATTTTCCTAAGACTTTCTTACATCTATCACATAGACATTCTTCATCTTTTGAATCAGTGATATTCCAACATCTAGGACAAACAACACCATTTACTTTTTCAACTTTAACCTCACAAGTTTCATACTTAGTAAGCTCATCATCCACAAAGCTTACTTTAGATACGATTAGCCATTGATCAACTTTATCTTTAAAGTTATCTTCTAGAAGTTTCTTATCCTGTTCAGATGCATGCAAATAAACATGAGCTTCTAAAGATTTACCAATTGTCTTATTTTGTCTAGCTTCTTCTAACGCCTTTAGAACATCATCTCTTAATAGATGTAATCTATCGAAGTCCGCTTTAACTTTATCACTATCTTCATAAGTAACGCTTTCTGGGAAATGAGTATAGTGAACACTTGTTTCATTTGGTTTAAAGAACGAATATACTTCTTCAGTTGTAAATACTAGAATTGGGCTCCATAGTTTAACTAAAACATCAATTGCCTTAACCAAAACTGTTTGAACTTGCTTTCTTCTTAAGCCTTCATCACAATATAAGATATCTTTTGCATAGTCACAATAATAACTAGATAATTCATTAGTCATGAAATTAGTCATAGTATTGCTAGCTAAGACAAAGTCATAGTTTTCATATGCATCTTTTGTCTTTGTGACCATATCATTTAAACTGATAAGAATATATTTATCAATTGGTTCAAGCCCTTTATAATCAACAGGACTTCCATCAAAGTCACTTGTTACACCAAGTAAGAATCTAAATGTATTTCTAATCTTACGATATTGATCTGATACTTGTTTTAAGTTTGAATCGCCAATACGCATATCAGCCTTAAAGTCTTCACTTGCTGCCCATAGTCTTAAAATATCAGCACCATATTTATTGATGATATCAAGTGGGTTAACAACATTACCAACTGATTTATGCATTGCCTCACCCTTTGAGTCACATACATAACCATGTGATAATACTGACTTATAAGGAGCTGTACCGTTTACGGCAACCGAGACAATTAATGAAGAGTTAAACCAACCACGATATTGGTCAGATCCTTCAAAATACATATCACAAGGATAATCATAACCTCTGGCGATTAATTCATTCCAAGAAGAACCTGAATCAAACCATACGTCCATGATATCTTTTTCTTTTGTATAGATACCATTAGGTGACTTAGGGTTGCTGTAGCCTTCTGGTAATAAGTCTTTAGCTTCTCTTTCAAACCAAACATTTGAACCATATTGTTCAAATAAATCAGCGATATGATCAAATACTTCTTTTTCAATGATTGGTGTCTTATCTTCAGCATAGATAATAGGAATTGGTACACCCCATAGTCTTTGACGAGAAATACACCAATCTTTTCTAGCCGCAATCATATTAGTAAGTCTTACTTCACCAAATGAGTTTAACCACTTAACCTTCTTAATTGCGTCTAATAATTGTGGTTTAATCTTTTCAATAGAAGCGAACCATTGAACAGTTGATCTAAAGATTACTGGTTTCTTTAATCTATCATCATGAGGATATGAGTGGGTAATCTTTTCTTTGCCTAGTAGTGCACCACATGCTGCAAGCTTTTTAATAACTGCAACATTAGCGTCATCTGGCTCTTCGCCAACAACAAACTTACCAGCTAAATCTTCGCCTGCTTCAATAGTTAGACAACCCTTATCATCTACAGGAGAGAATGGTTCAATACCATATTTCTTACCGACTAAGAAGTCATCCGTACCAAGACCTGGAGCAGTATGAACACAACCTGTACCGTCTTCACCAGATACATGGTTTCCTAAAATAACGACAGAAGGTCTTTCGGGATAGAAAGGATGCTTAACAGTGATATATTCAAGTTCTTTACCCTTAAATGTCTTTAAGATTCCTTGGTTAGTTAGAC
>CAVFKJ010000048.1:0-19435 GCA_963623125.1 Clostridium sp. CAG:217 | reverse complement strand
GGTTATAACACCATGTTTTAAGTAGGATAGTTTGTTTTTAAAACAATAATTAATCTATTTATATTTGTTTATAGAAGGTCTTTCTCTAATTCAGCGAATACTACTTCGCACGGTTTTCCTTCTTTTCTTAGAGCTTGCTGATATCCTTTTTCTAGTTTGGCATCAAGCTCTTCTTCAGACATATCTTCTAAAGCTTTTATTTTTGGATTGTTCATATAGTTTCCTCCGTTAAAATTTAGAAAATATGCTGATAAGTTATCTTATCAGCATACGCAAACTATTTAATGATTTGAAGTTCATAGTCACTTGTACCAAGGCCAATCTTCTCAGCTTGTTCAAGTGTTGCTTCCCAATTGATACCAGGATGAGTATCCTTGATATGATCGTGTTTATGTTCTAAGTGGCAATCTTTTAAGTTATCACCAAGTTGACTATTTTCAATTGGTGTAGCTTTTAGACAAGCATCAACACATGCTTTATCAAGTGCTACTGGATCAAAGCTAGCGAATATGCCGACATCAGGAATAATAGCCGCATCATTTTCACCATGACAATCACAATTTGGCGAAACATCCATTACTAGTGAAATATGGAAGTGTGGTCTATCTTTACATACAGCATAGGCATATTCAGCCATCTTTCTATCTAGCTTCTCATTAGAATCCCAATTTGGATTAGAAATCGCATCAAAGCCACAAGCACCAATACATCTACCACAACCTTTACATAAATCGTAATTGATGTGAGCTTTATTGTTTTCGTAAGTTATCGCATCGCTACCACACTCCTTACTGCAGAATCTACATCCTATACATAAACTTTCATCAACAACCGGTTTTCCTTCATTGTGTTGTTCCATCTTACCAGCTCTAGAACCACATCCCATACCGATGTTTTTAATGGCACCACCAAAACCAGTTGATTCATGTCCCTTAAAATGGCTTAAAGAAATAAAGATATCCGCATCCATGATAGCTTTACCAATTTTAGCTTCTTTAATATATTCGCCATTAATTGGAACAATTGTTTCATCTGTTCCTCTAAGGCCATCCGCAATAATAACTTGGCAACCAGTAGAGATTGGATTGAAACCATTGATATTAGCACAATCTAAGTGATCTAGTGCATTTTTTCTACTGCCTGGATATAAAGTATTGCAATCAGTTAAGAAAGGTTTACCACCTAATTCCTTTACAATATCCGCAATAGCTTTTGCATAGTTTGGCCTTAAAAAGGCGAGATTGCCTAATTCGCCAAAGTGCATCTTAATTGCGACAAATTTTCCTTCAAAATTAATTTTGTTTATACCTGCTACTTTACAAAGTCTTTTAATCTTATCGATTTGACTTGTACCAACAGGACATCGAAAATCAGTAAAATATACTTTTGAACTCATAACTTTCTCCCATGTTTTTATATTCAATATTATAAACTAGATGTTTATAAAGAATATTAGGTTTATAATTTAAATATGAACAAATTTTTAAAAGATGATGATACAAAAAAAGCTGTATCCGTGCTAACTATATCGGGCATATTGGTTGCCTTGGCGGTAATACTATTGCTTAATTTAAATGATGTAAAAGTTTTTTTAACTAAATTATTGGGTATTTTATCGCCCTTTATTTGGGGTATATTGTTTGCGATTATAACCAATAATGTCGCTTCTTTTATTGAAAAACACTTGCCTGAAAAAATGGCATTTAAGACAAGAAGATTTATCGGCGCCTTGGTCGCTGTACTAATACTAGTTATTACAGTGGCCTTAGTTGTTTACTTATTAATTCCAAAACTAGTTACAAGTATTACTTCATTATCTGTTGTAGTAAGTAACTTCGCTAGTAATTCCGGCAATTGGATTAAAGAAGTGCAAAAGAGTGTACATTTATCTAATGATGTCGTTAATCAAATATATAACTATTCAAATCAAGCTGTACAAGCTCTTTGGAATGGCGCTAAGTCTGTTGCCCCTAATTTGATATCTTCAACTTGGACGGCTTTAAGTAGCATTGGTAACTTTGTAATTGGCTTTATAGTTTGTCTATATATTCTTATTGATAAACAAAAGATTGCGATTAATATACGAAGATTCTCACTTGCTGTATTTAATCAGAAACAATATGAAAAGGGCAGAAAGATTATGTATTTAGCTCTTGAAAAGTTTACTAGTTTCTTTTCGGGCAAAATATATGATTCATTAATTATTGGCGTCTTATGCTTTATTGCAATGTTGTTTATAAATAGCGAATATGCAGCGCTAGTTGCGGTAATTGTAGGTATCACCAATATTATTCCCTTCTTTGGACCAATTATTGGTGCGGTACCATGCGCGTTATTACTGCTTATTGTAGAACCGGTTGATTGCTTGATATTTGTTATTATGATTATCATCCTTCAACAATTAGATGGAAATGTTATAGGGCCAGCAATACTTGGTGATTCAGTAGGACTTAGTTCTTTATGGATTATGTTTGCAATTCTTGTAGGTGGCGCTTACTTTGGCTTCTTTGGTATGTTACTTGGAGTACCAGTAGTTGCGGTAATCTACTATGTAATCAAAGGAATTGTTGATGAAAAATTAGAGGAAAAAGGAATCGATGCTTAGGTGTCGATTTTTTTTATAAAAAAAGATGAACTCAATCATCTTTAGTATAAGAAATTAGAATTATCTACTTGTTGAGACTCATCAAGTCTAACATCTTTGATATCTGGTACTTCATCCATAATTAGGGCAGCCACACCATCTTTTAGTGTCATCTCCAAAGCACCACAACCAATACATGCACCATGTACTTTTACATAGACAATATCATCTTCAAGTCTTACGAATTCAACATCTCCACCATCAGCTTGTAAATAAGGCTGAATCTTTTCGATAGTCTTTATAATCAATTTTTCTTTTTCTTCTTTTTCCATATTTATCACCGCTAGTTATTATACACCACATGAAAAGATAATATGAAAATGATAATCCTAAAATTGTAGTATACTAATTTTATGGATTTAATTAACCAGTACAAAGTAGGAATGACAGTATATGGCAAAATCACAGGCATAAAGCCCTATGGTGCTTTTGTAAGCTTTGATGATGGAGTATGCGGGCTTATCCATATATCGGAATTATCAAATGGTTTTGTTAGAAATGTCTCTCATTTTGTAAAAATTGGTGATTATTGCATGCTTAAGGTGATTGATGTTGACAAGAAACATAAACAATTACGTTTATCTTTTAAGGCTCTTGAACAAAATACCCGAAAGTATGCAAAAAAAGTTCATTTTGAAGGAATGCCTGATAATAAAATCGGCTTTGCTTCATTAGCGGAGAAAATGAAGGAATGGGTAAAAGAAGATGCTTAAATTAGACTTATCTTATGCAAAATTAAATGAAAATTTAGATGATTACCAAGCTAAAGTAAGTGAAGCACATAAATGGCTTCATGAAAAAACTGGCAAGGGAAATGACTTTGTTGGTTGGGTAGAATGGCCTAACAATTATGATAAAGAAGAATTTGATCGAATTCTAAAAGTATCAGAGAAATTAAAAGACAAATTTGATGTTTTATTAGTATGCGGTATTGGCGGATCTTACTTAGGTGCTAGGGCGGCTATGGAAATGGTAAGAGGCTTATATCCAGAAAATGGTCCAGAAGTAATCTTTGTAGGTAATACTTTCTCTAATACTTATATTTCACAAGTATTAAAGCATATTGAAGGTAAAGATGTTGTATTGAATGTTATTTCTAAGTCTGGTACAACAACTGAAACTTCTATTTCATTTAGAATCTTTAAACAATATATTGAAAATAAATATGGTAAAGAAGGCGCAAAGGAAAGAATTCTTGCGACTACTGATAAACATAAAGGTACTTTAAAAGAATTAGCTGATAAAGAAGGCTATGAAGAATTTGTAGTACCAGATGATATTGGCGGTAGATTCTCGGTATTTACAGCTGTTGGTTTATTACCTTTAGCTTTAGCTGGTGTTGATATTAAAGCTTTAATGGAAGGTGCTAAACAAGCTTATCAAGCATATAGCAGTGATTCTTTAAAAGATAATGATGCTTATAAATATGCGGTAGCTAGAAGAATTCTAGATAATCAAGGCTATAAGTCAGAAATGTTTGTAACCTATAATCTTCAACTTACTATGGTTGCGGAATGGTGGAAACAATTATTTGGCGAATCAGAAGGCAAAGATGGCAAGGGCTTACTTCCTACTTCTGCTTGTTTCTCAACTGATTTACATTCACTTGGTCAATTTATCCAAGAAGGACAAAAAGTGTTATATGAAACATTGTTCCTAATTGATAAAATGCCTGAAGATATTGTTTTCCCAAATGATGAAGAAAATCTAGATAATATGAATTATCTTGCAGGTAAGAATATCTCTTGGGTAAATGAAAAAGCTATGGAAGGTACTTTAAGTGCTCATACTGAAGAAGGTAATGTACCGAATATTGTTATCCGCTTAGAAGATAATAGTGCAAAAGCTTTTGGCTATATGATTTATTTCTTCTTTAAGGCTTGTGGCATGTCTTGTTACTTACTTGGCATTAATCCATTTAATCAACCAGGTGTTGAAGTGTATAAGAAGAAGATGTTTAAACTACTTGGCAAGAACTAATAGTAATTTCGACTTCCTATTTTAGGAAGTCTTTTTTATTTTTCTTAAATAGGTGTAGGAATTTTATTTAAATTTTGTAATAAAGATATAGAAAGGAGAAAAGATGCAAAAGAAGAAAAATTACAAAGCACCTATTTTGATGATTGTTCAAATTGTTTTACTATTACTTTTTTTCACTGTTACTTTTATTTATTGTCATAAAAAACTACAACTAGTTGATGTTTACATTGCTAAATATAGTTTAAACAATCGAACACTAATAAGTGAAAATGAAATTGAAAAAGTGAGTGTACCTAAATGTTACTTAAACGAAAATGTGATTATCAATAAAGAAGATATCACAAATAAGTATGTCAAAATTAATACGCTTATTCCAAGGGGCTCTTTCTTTTATAAAGATGCGATTGAAGATTATGAAAGTATTAAAGATAAACTTAATAATGAGTTATTGGATGATGAAGTAAATTTTGATTTGAATGCCACTAGTATCAATGTAAATCAATCTTATTTAACCAAGGGTATGTATATTGATTTATATCTTACAATTGATAAAAACAATAAAGTTCTTAGTGACTTACTTATTAATAATGTAAGAATAATTGGGCTATATGATATCAATCATCAAGAAATTAAAGACTATGATGATAAGAGTGTTTTACAATCGATTTGTTTAGCTGTGCCAAAGGATAGTATAAGTTATCTATATAAAGCACAAGTTGTGGGACAATTGAGTGTTGTAGTAGGAAGTAGTAGCTATCAAAATATTAAGAGCACCTTAAACAAAGAAGCGGATATTTTTGAATATCTTAAATAATGTTATGATTAAAATATGTCTAAAAAAATTATAAAAACATTATTACTTATAGCTTGGCTAATATTAATATTTTATTTCAGTGCTCAAAATGGAACAATTTCCTCAAACACATCAGGTAGATTGCTTAAAATTATTGCCAACTTTTTAAAAGTAAGTGATGTTGATAGCTTTGTGAGTACTTTTAGTTTTCTAATTAGAAAAACAGCACACTTTAGTGAATATTTTATTCTGTTTGTTATTAGCTATAACTGTTTTAAAGAATATTCAAATTATGAAAAGATAACCTTAATTTCTTTTATTTTTTGTGTATTCTGTGCTAGCTTTGATGAATTTCATCAATTGTTTGTTGATGGCCGAAGTGGACAAGTTAAAGATGTTTTAATTGACTCTTCAGGTGCTTTTTGCGCTTTCTTAATTTGGCATCTAATTAAAAGATGGAAGAAAAACAAATGCCTCGAGAAAAGGCTCTAAATTATGGAATAGAAAGTTTAAACAATACCGAATTATTATCGCTTGTTTTAAAGTCAGCCTATAAGGATAAAAATGTATTCGCTTTGGCTGATGAATTAATTGATGTTGCGGGAGGATTTAAAAACCTTTTAACTTTAACTTATGACGAATTGGTTACTATAAAGGGCATTAAGAAAGCTAAGGCCATGGAGATTTTGGCAATTCTTGAGATATCTAAAAGGTTAACTAGCGTAGAAAGTGTTAATGAAAAAGAAAAAAGGTTACAAATGTCAACATTAGTTGATCATGTACGCTTTAAAATTGGCTTTTCTAATCAAGAACAGTTTTACGCCATATTTATTAATAATGCCGGAAAGATAATTAAATCAGAGATTATGTATAAGGGTACTTATAACAAATCTTTAGTAGAGATAGATGAAGTACTTAGAAAAGCTTTGTTAAATAAGACTAAAATGATTGTTGTGGCACATAATCATCCAAGTGATGATGTTAAACCTTCTAATGAAGATATCAAACTTACAAGTCTAATGGAAAAAGGTTGTAAACAAGTTGGACTAGTTTTACTCGATCATCTTATAGTTTCAAGAAGTTCTTACTTTAGTTTTAAAAACCATGGAATGTTGCTAAAATAAGAAAGATGAAAAAAATACTTCTTTTGTTATGCTTACTATTTATATGCACAGGTTGTGTATCAAATGATATTGAAACCTTAAGTAGTAATCTAGATAATATCTTTAATAACCTAGATGATATTGGTAAAAATTATCCTAATAATAAAATGCGCTATTATAGTTACTATTTGCCTTCTGATATGGGGGAAGAAGAGATTGACTCGGAAAGTGTAACGATAAGATACAATGATTCAATAGTGGTGATGAATTTAAATATTGCCGATATAATCAATGAGAAGTATTATCCTGATGAATTATTAAAAGATGATGGTTTCTTTGATGAACAATATCTAATATATGAAAAAAGCGGGACATATGATGTTGATGAAGTAAAACATCAATATGTTTATAAATTATATAAAAAAGATGATAAATATATCTTTCATTTAAAGACGGTTAATATTAACTTCTATGGTTCAAGTAATTTATCGGATATTGTACAACTTAGTAAACATTTGATAATGATATCCAAATCAATCACTATTGAAAAAGATACTATCTTGAAAAACTATTATAAGAAGGATGTAATCGACTACTCTAAGAAACAGATTGATTTGTTTGATTCTAGCCTTCCAAGCAACGGCAAACTAAGTGATATGCTTACAGATGATGCGATTGTTAAGGACAATAGTAATATAACAGAAGATGAAAAGACACCTGTTGAAAGTGCTGTTCCTGAAGAAGATTACACTTGGGGAGATGGCGAAAATAGCGATGATAATCTAGATCAAGAATAACTTATAAGACACTACAAAAAATGTAGTGTTTTTTTCTGCTTTTTTATTCTATTTTATTGACACGTTATCCCCAAATATTACATAATAGTGGTAAGAAGTGGAGTAAAGTGGGGAGAAGTGGTAGATGTTCATAGGCGAATATTCACATAACTTAGATGCCAAAGGCAGAATCATCATCCCAAGTAAGTTTCGTGATGAGCTTCATGCTTCATTTATTCTTACTAGAGGACTTGATGGTTGTTTAACTATTTATTCACTTGAACAATGGAACAAAATATTTGAACAAATCAACAAACTTCCTACTACTAAAAAAGCAGTTAGACAATACACAAGAGTACTAACTAGTAATGCTTGTGAATGCCAACTAGATAACCAAGGCAGAATCCTTATTCCTAACAATTTAGCTGCTCCTGTTGGGATTAAAAAAGAATGTGTCATCGTTGGGGCTAATGATCACATTGAAATATGGGATAAACAAGCTTGGGAAAACTACTTTGAAGAAGCTAATGAAAGCTTTGAAGAAGTAGCGGAAAACATTAGTGATTTACTAGAAAATGAGTAAACATGTCAGTGTGCTTCTTGATGAAGCAATTAACTTATTAGATGTTAAAGAAAACGGCATCTATGTTGATGGAACTCTGGGCAGAGGGGGACATAGTAAAAAGATCTTAGAAAAATTAAAAGATGGCAAACTAATATGTTTCGATTTAGATTTAGATGCGATTAAAGAATCAAAAGAAAATCTAAAGAACTTTAAACAAGTTAGCTTTATTCACGACAACTTCAAAAATATGAGTGAGTATGTTGATAAAGTAGATGGAATTATATTAGATCTTGGCGTTTCTTCTCCACAATTTGATGAAACCGATAGAGGCTTTTCTTACCGCTTTGATGCACCACTTGATATGCGAATGAATAGAGAAGATGATTTGACAGCTTATAAAGTCGTTAATGAATATTCTAAAGAGGAGCTAACAAGAGTGATTAGAGACTATGGTGAGGAAAAGTATTACAAATCTATTGTTTCTAACATTCTTAAACAAAGAGAAGAAAAACCGATTGAAACAACCTTTGAACTTGTGGAGGTAATTAAAAAATCACTTCCTTACAAAGTATTGAATAAGAAGGGTCATCCAGCTAAGCAAACTTTCCAAGCTATTAGGATTGAAGTAAATCATGAACTTGATTCTCTAACGGAATTTCTAAATAGTTTTGAAAAGATGCTTAAGCCAAATGGAAGAGTAGTAATTATAACTTTCCATTCTTTAGAAGATCGATTAGTAAAAAGAAAATTTAAAGAATTAAGTACGGTAGTGGATGATAAGCGAATCTATAAGCTACCTAGTGAAATAGAAAAGGCCGATTATTCACTATTAAATCACAAGGCTATTATCGCAAGTGATGAGGAATTAGAGGCTAATCCAAGAAGTAAGAGTGCTAAATTAAGGGGTATTGTATATGGCGAAAATTAGAAGAAAAAAAAGAAAAACAAATAAATTAGAAAAATTTGCAGTTTTATTCTTTTCTATCTCAATTATTGCAGCGACAGCTACAAGCCTTTTTGTTGGAACATATAATACTAATCTAACGATGGAAATTCAAAACATGAATAACCAAATCGCTTCTTTAAAATCAGACAATGAAAAGATTACTATCGAAATAAGTAGTCTTGAAAATAAAGAGAGGATATATACTGTTGCCTCGGATGCAGGCCTTGATCAAAATCAAGAAAACATCATTAGTATCAAAGGAGCCAATTAATGAAACGAAGCAATGCAATGCTTCGTCTTTTCTATACAATAGCGATAGTTGCCATGCTTGCATGTGTGGTTAATGTTTTTATTGTGTCTATTGGTAAACTTCATATTAGATCTGGCACCTCACTTTCATCATATATTCAATCGGTTTCGCTAGTGTCAGAAACTCTACATGCCAAAAGAGGTAATATTTATGACGCTAATGGACAAATAGTAGCTCAAGACCAAAAGACCTATGACATTATTTGTTATCTTGATTCTAGCCGTACTAATGGTAAGAAGATTGCTTATGTTGAAGACCCACTATATACTTCACAAGTTTTAGCTAATGTATTAGGTGGTGATCAAGCGGATATCTATTATTATTTAACTAGCAATCCAAATTTATATCAAACAGAAATTGGTTTAATTGGTAGAAATATTTCTGAGGAACAAAAAGATCAAATTTTAAATACACCTGAAATATATGGCATTGGATTTAAGGAATCAAATAAGCGAATATATTCGCAAGGAAGCACTTTTGCGCCTTATTTAATTGGTTTTGCCCAAAGTGATGACTCAGGTAAACTAGTTGGTAAAATGGGCTTAGAAAGCTATTTAAATGAAGAACTAAGCGGTACTGATGGTAAACACATCTACCAACAAGATAAAAATGGCTATGTTTTAACTGGCATGTATGAGGAAACAACTCCTGCTACTAATGGATATGATGTTTATACAACTATTGATTCAAGCATTCAACAAGCACTTGAAACTTGTTTTGAAGATGTAACCGAAAAAAATAACGCTTCTAAAGCTTGGGGTGCTGTAGTGGAAATAAGCACTGGCAAGATAAAGGCTTGGGGTCAAACGCCTTCTTTTAATCCAAATACTTTAGATATTGAAGATTATAATAACTTAGGCTCACAACTTCCATATGAACCAGGTTCTGTAATGAAATCGTTTATCTATGCAACAGCCATTGAAATGGGTGTTTATGATGGCAATGCAACATTTGATTCAAGTTCATATTGTTACTATTCTAATGGTAATACGCCATATAGAGTCTATGATGGAGCATCATATGGTTGTATCTCTAATGCTGGTGGTAAATCTTGGGGAACTATCCCGCTAGATTATGGTCTTATTTATTCAAGTAACGTTGCTACAAGTACCTTGTTAACGGATTATGTAGGTGTTGAAGCATATAGTGAATATTTAGATAAATTTGGTTTCTTTAAGGCCGTTGATACTGATGGTATACCTGAAAATGTTGGTATTAAAAACTATAAGTATCCAAGTGAAAAACTAGCTTTAACATATGGCCAGGGTAGTTCAGTTACAATGCTTCAACTACTTCAAGGCTATACGGCAATATTCGGCAATGGTGAAATGCTAAAACCATACTATATTGATAAAATTGTGGACACTGATAATGATGAAATTGTTTATCAAGGCCAAAAGACTGTTGTTTCAACACCAATTAGTGAATCTACCGCAAGGCAGTTACAATCTATTCTTGAAAGAGTAGTTAGTGACCCAGGTGGTACTGCGCAATTCTATGGTGTTGATGAAGTTCAAATCATGGCTAAAACTGGTACCTCAGAAATCGCCTTAAATGGTGAATATGGTTCAAATGATTCTATTTCATCAGTAATGTTGGCTTTTCCAGCTGATAATCCAAAATATATGATTTATTTTGCCTATGTTTCACCATATGACTATAACAATCACGCTAACTCTAGTGCTATTCAAGATTTGATTAGAAAAGTAGCTGTTTTAACCGAAGTTGGTTATAGTGCAAAAGATGGGGATACAAGTGATCCTATTATTAAGGAAACAATGCCTAATGTCTTAAATAAAGAATATAGCGTGGCATACGAGACTTTAACTAATGATTATAATTTAAATGTTATTAAAATAGGTAATGGTGACCATGTGCTAGCCCAATATCCAAATGGTAATGATACGGTATATTCTAAGTCAAAGGTATTCTTACTTACGGATAAAACAAATATTACTATACCAGACTTTACAGGTTGGACTAGAAAAGAGGTAAGTGAATATTGGACAATATCGGATATTCCAATTACTTTAAATGGTTATGGCATTGCCACATCACAATCAATTTCGGTTGGTAGCACAGTAGATTCTTCAACTAATGTTGTGGTTAACTTTGAGCAAATAAGTTCTAATGTTGACTTAAGCAGTAAGAATGATGATGAAGAAGAATACGATGAAGATTATGATGAATATGAAGATGATGTTGAAGAATAATTAGAAATGAGTAAAATATAAAAGTATGGATTTTTATTTGATTGCGTTATTGGGCTTAGCCCTATCATATGGAATAGTTTTTATTATCATGCCTAAGTATATTAGAATGCTTAAGCTACATAATATTAATCAAGAAGTTAGTGAATATGCTTTAGATGAGTATAAGACAAAAGCTAAAACACCTATTATGGGAGGCTTACTTTTTGTCATAGTTCCAATTATTGTTTATTTAATAATTAATTTTAAGGGCATTAAAGATCAAAATGCTCTTATGGTCTTATTGTCTTTCTTCTTATTTTGCTTAGTTGGTTTTTTAGATGATTTATTAATTATCTTAAGAAAAAATAATGAAGGCTTATCTCCAAAAGTAAAACTAATTATGGAATTTGTTTTTGCCATCATTATCTTTGTTGTCTTTAGAAAAAACTTATCCTTTGATATCTATTTACCATTTATTAAAAATAATATTCATCTTGCATGGTTTATCTATTTACCATTGATTATCTTAATGTATTTAGGTGAAGCCAACGCTGTTAATTTTACCGATGGTATGGATGGTTTATGCGCTGGTGTATCAACTATTAGCTTGCTTGGTTTTTTAGTGATTTTATTCTACAGACAACAATATAATACTTTTATTCTAATATCTTGTATTATTGGTGGTCTATTGGCTTATCTTCACTATAATAAATATCCAGCTAAGATTTTCATGGGTGATAGTGGTTCTTTAGCCTTAGGTGGCCTTTTCTCAGCTATCGCCTTAACAAGCAATAGTGAGATTATCTTGCTTTTAATTGGTGGAACATTCTTGATTGAGATGTTCTGTGTATGTCTACAACTTACAAGTGTTAAATTATTCCATAAAAGAGTATTTGCCTATACACCAATACACTATGCTTTTGTATTAAAGGGACATAAGGAAACAAAAGTGGTAACTAACTTCTATTTCCTTACTTTAATACTTACCATAATTGGTGTGATAATAGGAATTTTATAATGCAATATAATTTTCATTCTGGTGACTTTTATGATGAAATATTAAAAATAAATCATATTGATGAAAGTTCACTTGATATTAGTAAATATGAAAATAATCCTAAAGATGAAGAAAGTATATTATCTTTTAAAGAAAAGTTACTTAGTTTAAAAGATAATACTTTTTTAATTGTAGGCGATTATGATTGTGATGGCATTTGTGGTATAGCTATTTTAAAACGGCTTCTAGAACATTTAAATATTAAACATATGTTTTATATTCCTTCTAGAATTAAAGAAGGGTATGGACTAAATAATAATATTGTAAATAACGCGATAAAGAATAATATTGGTGTTATTTTAACCGTTGATAATGGTATAAAGGCAAATGAGAGTTTAAAACTAGCCTATGACAATAATATTAAAGTATTAATTGTTGATCATCATAACTATCAAGAAGAGCCATTATGTTATGGTTATATTCATCCTGATTTATTAAAAAAAGGTTTTAATAATTTATCAGCTGGTGGACTATCTTATCTTTTAAGTACTTATTTTTATGAAGATACTCTATCACTTTGTTATGGTGGACTTACTACCTTATCAGATATGGTGGGGGTACTAGATTATAATCGTTATTTAATTAAAAAGATGTATGAAATTTTATTAAATGAAGATATCTATCAAATAAAGTTATTAAACGATAACAATCCTATTACTTATGAAAATCTTTCTTTTAATGTAATACCAAAAATAAATTCTATTTCGCGTATGGGCTATAATCCAAATACACTAGTTAAATATTTGTGTGGTGATAAAGATACTTGTCTTCATTATCTTGATAGTATTAATAAAATTAATGAAGAAAGAAAAAATGAAACTAATTTAGAAAGTTTTGATGCGATAAATATGGTAGATGAAGATGAAGAATTAATAATTGTCTCATCGTCTTCTTTTAAAGAAGGGCTATGTGGCCTATTAGCTAATAAATTGGCTTTTAAATATAAGAAAGCATGTTTAGTTTTTTCAATATGTGACAAGCTTTATAAAGGATCGGGTAGAAGTATGGAAGATCTTGATTTGTTTGAATATCTTAGTAATTATTCTGATTTATATGAAACCTTTTGCGGGCATAATCAAGCTTGTGGTGTTGTTTTAAGTAAAGAAAACTTTAGTGAGTTTAAAAGGCGTATAAATAATGACAAGATTAAAACGAAGGAAATTGTAAAAGATGTAATAGATGTAAATCAAGAAGATATTAATTACGATTTACTTGAATTAATCAATAGTTTAAAGCCTTTTGGCGTAGACTTTAAGGAACCGCTTGTTCATATTAAAGATTTTAATTATCAAAGTAAATTTATGATAAAGGGGATGTATCCTAAATATATTGTAAATTCTAATTTAAGTGCTATTTGTTTTAATTCAAATAATGCTTTTTTCACTGATTTGATATGTAAGGTACAAGCCGATAATTATCATAAGAAAGCTATTTCACTTTTAATTGAAGACACGCTGTAGTACAATGATTTTGTTGTTTTGGAGGCATTAATATGAATTTAAAAGATTATATCGCTACTATTCCTAATTATCCTAGTGAGGGTATTATGTTTAGAGATGTTACACCACTTATGGCAGATGGTGAAGCATTTAAATATGTTTGTGATAAATTAACAGAATTCGCTAAGGAAAAGGGAGCTGAAATGCTAGTTGGCCCTGAATCAAGAGGCTTTATTTTTGGTTGCCCTGTAGCTTGTAACCTAGGAATTGGTTTTGCACCAGTTAGAAAGCCTAACAAGTTACCTAGAGAGACTATTAGTTGTGAATATGAACTTGAATATGGCAAAAACAAGATTGAAATGCATAAAGACGCTATTAAGCCTGGTCAAAAAGTAGTTATTTGTGATGACTTACTTGCTACTGGTGGTACTGTTGAAGCTGCTATCAAACTTGTAGAACAACTTGGTGGTGAAGTAGTTGGCTGTTGCTTCCTTATTGAACTTGACGATTTAAAAGGAAGAGAAAAAATAAAGAATTACGATGTATTCTCTTTAATGCATTATTAATGGTAAATCGAAGAGAAATCTTCGATTTTTAATATTATGAAAACTCCTGTATTAACTAAAGAAATATTCTATGATCAAATAAATTCTTATATTAGTAATAAGGATTCTTTAGCTATGATTAATCATGCCTATGATTATGCTTATGATAAGCATAGTAAGCAATTTAGAAAAAGTGGTGAACCATATTTCGTTCACCTTTTAGCGGTTGCCTATGAACTAGCTAAATTAAAGGTAGGCCCAACAACTATTTGTGCTGGTCTTTTACATGACGTAATGGAAGATTGTGGTATAACGGCTGAAGAGTTTACTAAAGAATTTGGTGAAGAAATATATCATATTGTTGAAGCGGTTACTAAAATTGGCAACTTAAAATTCAAGGATGAAAAAGAATATCAAGCAGCCAACCATCGTAAGATTTTGATGGCTATGGCCAAGGATGTTCGTGTTATCTTAGTAAAACTATGCGATAGACTTCATAACATGCGTACTTTGCAATATATGCCAGAAGAGAAACAAAAGCGAATTGCTAAAGAAACGCTTGAAGTATATGCACCAATTGCCCATAGACTTGGTCTTGCGGAAATTAAAAATGAGCTAGAGGACCTATCTTTCTTTTATATTGATAATGAAAAGTATCATGAAATAGCTCATTTAGTTGATAGTAAGAAGGCTGAAAGAGATAGTCAAATCACGCAAATGATTAAGGATATTTCATTAATGTTGGAGAAAGAAAAGATTCCTTTTAGAATCTTTGGCCGTTCTAAGCATCTTTATTCTATTTATAAGAAGATGATTAGAAAGAACAAGCGTTTTGATGAAATACTTGATTTATTAGCTATTCGTATTGTTACTCAAACAGAGCTTAATTGTTATGAAATACTTGGTTATATACATGCTACCTATAGACCAATTCCTGGCCGTTTAAAAGATTATATTGCCATGCCAAAAATGAACATGTATCGTTCTTTACATACAACGGTTGTGGGTATTGATGGTAGAATCTATGAAATCCAAATTAGAACAGAAGAAATGGATGAAATTGCCGAAAAGGGTGTTGCGGCACACTGGGCATATAAGGAAGGCAATTATGATTCGCGTAAGGAACAAAATGAGATTGTCAAAGAACTTGATTGGCTAAATGCCTTTAAGGATGATGACAACAACATTAATGATTCCCAATATATGGATACTGTTATTGGCGATGTATTTAATGCCAATGTCTATTGTATGACCCCAAAGGGTAGGGTAATTGACTTGCCAGTTGGTTCAACGCCAATCGATTTTGCTTATCGTGTGCATACCGAAGTTGGTCATACAACGGTAGGTGCATTAGTAAATGGCGTTTTAGTACCACTAAATACCGCTCTTAAAACAGGTGATGTAGTAGAACTTAGAACAAATAAATCTTCTACTCCTAGTGAAGATTGGCTAAAGATTTGTAAAACTAATACAGCTAAAAACAAGATTCGCGCCTACTTCCAAAAGAAAGAACAGGAAGAAAAGGAGCAATATGTTAAGCAAGGCGAAGACATGCTTAAGGCTGAAATGGTCAAAAGAGGCGTTGATGTAAACGAATACTTCGATAAAGATAAACTAGAAAAGTTATATGCTTATTATCGTGCACCTAGTTATAACGATTTCATGTATCTGATTGCCATAAAGTCGGTTACGGCAAGTTCAATTATTGAAAAATTAACTAAGATTGGCAAAAAAGAAATTGTTGAAGAAGATTTACAAGAGATTGTAAAGAAGAATCAATCTAAGAATAAGGCTAATCAATCAGTATCTAGAACAGGTGTAATTGTAAAAGGCATTACAGGCATGAAGATTAATTTAGCTCCATGTTGCACACCGGTTTATGGCGATATGATTACAGGTTATGTTACAAAAGGCCAAGGTATTAAGGTGCATAGATGTGATTGTCCTAATATCTTAAAAGAAAAAGCTCGTTTAATCGATGTTGAATGGGATCCTAGAAAACCAGACTATAAATTTGAAGCTAATATTAAAATCTATTCTAAAGATAGACCTTATCTATTAACTGATTTAGCTACTTGTATATCACAATTTAAGGCTAATATGCTTTCGGTAAATATCAATGTTAATCAAGAAGAATTGACAGCTACCGCAACACTTACTTTAAATGTTAGTGATATTGATCATTTAAATACAATTATGGCTAATCTAAGAAAGATTGATAGTGTAATATCAGTAGAAAGAGCTATTAAATAAAATAATGGAGCAATCCATTATTTTATTTACTTAAATGTTAAGTTAGCGAATATCTTTTGCATCCTTTCATCAGGATATAAATCATCAATCGTTTTATCTATGATGTTGTTACATGCAACACCATCAGTTCTGTTTTTCCATCTATTCACTACAACACCGGTTATTAAAGTATTTAGTAACATGAATATTAATAAAAAAATTGTTAATTTTTTGCCTATTTTATTTGGTATTTTTAAGATTAATTCTGAAAGGAAGGGATAAATATCTTTAATCCAAAAGATGCCTAGTATACCCCAAAAGATGGAATAAATAAGACAAATTCTACCATTTATATTAAAAGGAATATTGGAATAGTCCCATGATGTCGAATTGAATAGTAGCTCTTGAAAATATGAACATAGATATTCAACGACACTACCGACAATAAAACCACCTATAAAAGAATATATCTTACTGCGATTACGATATTTATATAAGAAGGCACTTAATACTAGAGCTCCTACGCCATATACAAGATTAAATGGCCCATATAATAGTCCTACTCTAGACTCATAATGCCCATATTGAATAATACAATAGATAGATTCAATAATCACACCCGCAAAGCTGCCTATAAAAAAGACCCAAAATAACTTATAAAAAGTATTGCCTTTAGCGAAATGTTCACTTTCATTTTCTTTATAATCAAGTAAAGCATTAGGCTTACTTTTAAGCATCTTGTTTTTATCGACTTGCTTCTCGTATTTTTCAAATTCCTTTAATTGTGTTTTGATGGTGTCAGCTGTTTGACTACATTTACTAGCACTATCAACAAATAATTTACTAGCCTCATTCAAGTAGTTGTATTCTTCTAAGAGATTTTCCTTAAGCTCGGGCATTTTAGAAATCTCTTGTTTCTTTGCAAGTTCCTTAAGTTGTGAATTTACTATTTCACTAGTGTCCTTATTTAATTCATTTAACTGATTTTTTAAATTTGTATATTTAATTTCTAATTTTTTATTCATGAATATATTATAAGCTATTAACTTTTTGGAAATAGGGTATTTCCAAACTGATAATACTGAATAATTTTTACTTTGTTAAAATAAATATAGATAGAATTGTTTGAAAACAATAAAAATTATTATGGAGAATTTATGAAAAAGATATTTATTTGCTTAATAATCTTGTTTATATTTGCAGGCTGTACAAAAACTAATGAAACAAAAACAGAATATTACAATGCTTATAAAAATATCGCAAAAGAAGATATTGTTTCTTATGCATCTAATGTAGAAATGTTTGAGGACATTAGTGATAGTAAGTATGTTTATGATTTAAGTAGCGATGTTGCTTTAATAACCATTATTTCGATTGATGGAGGAAATAATTACGGGGAACAAACAAAAGAATATTGTTATCCCTATACTTATGGTAAATTTGCTGTTGAAAAAGTATATAAAGGTGATTTGAATGTAGATGAAGAATATAACTATATTAGAGCTGGAGGCATAATTGATTTTGAATCGTATTACAATTCTTTATCAGATAGCGAAAAAGCCAAACATGATCAGCTAAGTAATGAAGAAAATCCTGCTTATATAGAAATGAAATTTAGTGGCGATATAGATGTTGAAGTAGGAAAAACTTATCTTGCCTATATGAATAATCCAAAGTCTGGAGAAGGTGTTTATGCTAAAGAAAATGCTTATGTGATTAATAGTTTCCAAGGTGGTTTAAGGGAAGTTGATACTACTTTAGTTACTAATAATGATTTCTCTAATATAAAAGTATTAAATAACTTTAATAACACATGGGAAAATCTGGGTGAGGTCATTAACTGACTTTTGCTTTAAGAGCGTTCACAACGGTTTATTATAGATGGGCTATAACATAAAATAAACGTCATTCTTTAAGAACAAGAGAAAAAAAGCTTTGTTGCAAAACGAGGCCTTTTTAATGATTCTTTTTATTAACTTACAAAATGTATTTTTGAATATTAGAACAAATAGTTTTGATATTAACGGTGCTTAAAAAATCAAATTGTAAATGCATACCGTTTTGCATCGAAATAACAAGTTCGCAATCAATATCAATCATACCTGCAGTTTGAATTCCGTACGCAACAATCTTCGAATATGGATAAGACAAATATGATACTTTCTTGCCGGTAAGACCTTGTACATTTATTACAAAAATTCTTTTATTTGTAAAAATAACTTGGTCTCTTATGGTTTGAAAACATTGAATAATCATTTCATCACTTACCAAAAGATCATTCAATTCTCTTCTAACTAGGGAAGGGTTAATTTCTTTTAAATTGATACAATTTGCATCAAAAACAACACTAGTGCTAACAGTAGCCATATTATTACCTCCGTTTAAATATAACCTAATTATACCTAGCTGTTTTGAAAAATTAAAAGGGCTTCTAGAGTCATATGTGCTTTCTTCACCTACGATGCGCATCTTGTGCCTTATCAAATGCTGAAATAGTTTCGTTAATCATTCTTTGCTATTTATATTTAAGAAATATCAAATTGGCGACAACTATTTTCTTTTAAGGTGCAAAAATCTCTCATAATTTGTTTTCAATCCATTAATTAAAACATCTTGCTAACTAGGTAACTCTGATATTGTGTGAACTTTCGATAGAATTAACTGTATAATCTGCTGTGGCATTGTTGCAATAGGAAGAACTAGCTATTAATTTTGTAAAGTTTTGATTTTCTTGTTTTCCAACTAATCATTCACTATAAATAAAACTTGATATATAATATCTCTATCGAAAAAGAAACTGATTAAGCTTTTTAAGTGCAGAGAGAAACGTTTGGTGAAAGTTTCATTAAAAAG
>CAVFKJ010000047.1:0-17216 GCA_963623125.1 Clostridium sp. CAG:217 | reverse complement strand
GTATGTTTTCCTCTTGCCATAGCTTTATTATAACAAGCTAATTAATAAACTGTTTAAATAGATTATAGTAATTGCCCTTGTTACCAGATAGCCTTTTTACAATGGCCATAGCTAATCCCTTTTCTTTATCAAAAGTATCTTCTCTATCACATTTTACAACCGATTTACTACCATCATTCCAAAATACAATAGTGGCTGGATTGTTAAAGATGACATCTATTACCTCCAATTCATTTGAAAATAACTTCCTAAAATAGGCATCTAATTTTTCATATGATATTTCTTTTTCCATGTGCTCCCTCTTTCTAGAAAGGCTTATAACCAGATACTTCCACCTTTAAAAGTTTTTAAAGTTTTAAATATCATTTTTCTTTACTTGTTTTACCTTATACCTATTTGATAACGAATAACTAAAATAATAACGTAAGAGCTTTAACAATAAACTTTAACAAATATAGCATTTGATATTTAAAAACTTATGGAAAAAAGATTATATTTCGATAACGATCTCCTCCTTACTGTTATAGGCATCTAAAGTAAGTTGTGCTTTAGTAAGCTTTTCGCAAACTTCCTGATAGTCTTTTTCAACAAGATCTAGATCATAGTTGATATAAGTGTAGTCAATCATATTTGAAGAGAAATAACGATCTTCCTTGACTCTTTCTTTTGGTGCTCTAGAACGCATTTCTTGTAGTTTGGCCTTCTTTTTGGTTAATTGCGGAATGTATACTAACATTTCATCGATAGTCATCTCAAAACCTGGAATAAAAGTCTTGGTGTTAAAGGTATTGATGGCGTGTTTAACCATTCTGATTTTCTTTTCAATTTCAGAGATTTCGTTTTGATAAGTTGCATAATCATACTTTGGTCTAGCTGATTCAACATCTTCACCAATGGTTGCCTTAAAAGTAGAAGTTCTAGCTTCTTTATCAAGTAAAGTTGCATATTCTTCATTAAGTTGTTTCAATAATTTGTTAGCTTGCGCTGATGTACATTTCATATGTGTACCTCCCTTACACTTTCTTTTTACGGCCTTTATTTATTTTTGGTTAAAAACCAAAAAAATTTTTTTCGAGTATAAAAATACAAGAGGTGAAGTATGAATAAAGTTAAGAATTTAGTTAAAAATTTAAATGATAGTAAAAAATTAGAGGAAGCTATTCTTCCTGTTTTGAATAGGGCAGATTATTATAAGGATTATTCTGGTGTTGACTTTAAATTATCTACATTGGATTTAAAGAATAAATTGAAAAAGGGATATACACTTGATGATATTATGGTGGACGCTTTTGCCTTATTTAGGGAGGCTTCTTTAAAAGTATTGGGTGAATATCCTTATGTTACTCAACTTAAGGGCGCTTATGTTTTACATAATGGTGATATTTCTGAACAACCTACAGGCTCTGGTAAAACTTTAACGGCCGTTATTGCGGCTTATTTAAATGCTTTAGAGGGTAGGGGTGTGCATATTATTACTACTAATGAATATTTAGCTAAAAGGGATTATGAGAAGATGAAGCCTCTTTTTGATATGCTTGGCATTAGTGTTGGCTTAAATCTTAATGGTATGTCTACTTTAGAAAAGAAGAAGGCCTACAATTTTGACATCACATATACTTCTAGTAGTGAACTAGGTTTTGATTATCTAAAAGATAATATGGTTTTAAATAAGGAAGACAAGGTTTTAAGGGGCTTAAATTTTGCGATTATTGATGAAGTAGATAGCATTTTAATTGATGATGCCTCTACTCCTTTAATAATATCTGGTAAGGCCAATAAAGATAATGTTGATTATGTAGGCGTAGATAAGATAGTTAAAAAATTAGACCGTAATAATGATATAGATTTTGATGATGATCAAAGATCTTTTATGCTTACAAAAGAGGGCATTAGTAAATTAGAGATGCTTTTTAAGGTTGATAATTTATATTCAATTGAAAATAGTGAACTTAATCATCTTGTAAGACAAAGCATTATGGCTAATTTTGTTATGCAAAAGGATGTTGACTATATCATTAATAAGGATGATGAAATCATGATTGTTGATCCAAGCACTGGTAGGACTATGGAAGGTAGAAAGTGGTCTAATGGTTTGCATCAAGCTATTGAAGCTAAAGAGGGAGTTAAAATTAATGAAGAAAATCAAACAGTAGCTAGTATTACTTATCAAAACTTCTTTAGACAATATAATAAGTTAGCTGGTATGTCAGGTACTTGTTATGGTCTTGATGAGGAGTTTTTAAATACTTATAATATGCGCATTTATCGTATTCCTTGTGCAAATAAAGTTATTAGAAAAGATGATGGGGATATTGTTTTTAAGGATAAGAAGAGTAAGTATGAGGCGATTGTAAGAAATGTTATTTTATATCATAAATCTGGTAGACCTATTTTAATTGGAACTGGTTCAGTTGAAAGTTCTATGGAATTATCTAATTACTTAGATAAAGCTAATATTAAGCATAGTGTTTTAAATGCTAAAGATGATGAAAAAGAGGCGGATATTATTTCGCATGCTGGTAAAGCTTATGCAGTAACTATTGCGACTAATATGGCTGGTAGGGGCACGGATATTAAGCTTAGTAAACAAGCTTTAGAATATGGCGGTCTTGTAGTTATTGGAGCTGAGAGATTTTGCAGCAAAAGAGTTGATGATCAATTAAGAGGAAGAAGTGGTAGGCAAGGTGATCCTGGTTATACCGTCTTTTTTAGTAGTTTAGAAGACGATTTATATGTCGCTTATGGTGATAAGGATTTAAAGTGGCAAAGCTATCGTAAGAATATTAAGGCTATTAATAGGGCTCAAGAATTAAGTGAATGCGAAAAGTATGATTCTAGAATGTGCCTTTTAGAATATGATGATGTGATTAGCCAATTAAGGAATCTAATTTATGCATCAAGAGATGCCTTATTAGATAATAATGATATTCACTCTCATATTAGGGAGACTATTGTTTTAACCGTTAATAGAATTGTAAGAGAAAACAAGAATAGGGGTAATAGAATCAATCTTGTTTCTTCATATAGGATTTGCGATGAAATATATAAGTTATGTGAAGTAAGAATTGAAAATAATAAGATTTATAAGAAGAGTGTAAATGATTGTGTGGAATATATCGCAAAGCTTTTATTAAACATTTATGATAATAAGATAGATGATTTTAAAGTGATTGAAAATGTTGAAAGAAGTGCTTCGCTTAAGTTTATTGATATGATGTGGAGTGAATATATTGAACAAATAGATGAATTAAAAGAGAATATTTCACTTCGATCTTATGCTCAAATTGATCCTAAGGAAGAGTTTAAGGAAGATGCTTATAGTTTGTTTGATCAAATGCTTGATCAAATAGATAGAATGATGGTTAATTTCTTTATTAATTTAAGAATAGAGTATAAATAACTGTATTATAATTTTCTATGTAGTCTTTTTTTAAATAGTCCCACAATAAAGGCTACATTAATAGGCTTAGGCCTATTTTTGTTTTGGGTAATAAAAAAGGGCATATAGCCCAAAATAATCATTCATTTTCAAAGTTACTTATCGATCCAATAAACAGCGGAAAGTGTGCCTTTGTGGTGTTATCAAAGTTATTAGAGAACATTGAATCAGAGAAGTATTCATTCTTAACTAACATAAAGATGAAAGGACGATCAAACTTTACTTCGTGTTCAATGATATTAAAGGTAGGTCCAGCACCTCCCATATCTGATTGTACTAAGGTTACAGCTGACATCTTTACTTCTTTTTCATTTACTTCAACGTTAGTCTTTTGTTTAATGTTGCTTACTCTTAATTTATCAATATCACCATCGGCCATATTTGAGAAATCAGCACTATTAAAGATTTCGTTAAGGCCAAGTTGTTTTAAGTGATTGCTTAAATCATATTCATTAGAAAAGCTAAATTTAGGAAAAGATAAGACTGTCTTATGTAAATCAGCAGTATTAGTATTTGGATCATAGTTTTCCATTGATATTTCACTATTTATAAAGCTATTAATATATGCACTATCTAAGTTACTTACAAAAGTATCAAAGCCTACATCTTCATTTGGCAAGATGCCTACAAAATAATATTGACCAGCTTCTTTAACAAAGCCGGTGGCGTCTTCACTTTGCCAATAACCATCAATGGTTTGATGCATCATATCAACATCACTTGTACTACCATCTAGATTATTAAAAGTTTCCTTATAAGTATCACTGCTATTAAAAGGAAGTTCCCATAGTGCTGATACACTTAGGGCATTAAGTAATAGGAAACTATCATCTTTACTTACATCATCGCTAGATAACATGTTATCGATAGTATTATCGCTTTTTGTTTTAGCCCAATCATTTATTTCATTTACTAGACTACTTGTATCTTGAAAGCTAGTTTCTTTAATGGAATCTATGCCATAGTATGTATTAATAGTGTTCTTATAATCTTCTTTTAAAGAGATGTTTTGACTATTATTAAACCAAAGTCCATTAGCGCTGTTTAAATTATTGTTTTCAATAAAGTCTCTATTGAAGTTATTTAAATCTTCAACATTCATACCAAGTACCGTTTCCATTAGTTTTCTAGTATCGTTATTTGTACCGTTGGCCAAAATAGATAAAGTCACAAAAAGAGAGTATGGTGAAATCATACTGTTATCTTCATTATCTTTATAAGCTTGTTTAAAAATCTTTAAAGAAAAGTCACTATATTTATTGGTAGCTTCTTTAAAGGAATCGTTATCCTTTGGTATATAAGAAGTTGTTAAATCTTCTACTTGAATTGTTGGATAATTTTCTTTTGTTTTGTTAGAAACAGTGTTACAACCACATAATGTGATAAGACAAGTTAATAATGTAATAAATATTTTTTTCATTTTAATACCTCACTTGTAACTTATTATCCTTGTTTTATATTTTTATTTTAGCCTACAAATAAATGCATTTTGTACCCAAATAAAAAGAGTATTAGAGAATACCCTTCAAAAAGATTTCGATGCCGATGGCGATTAAGATTACACCACCAAGTATGGCAGCTTTATTGGCTAGTTTAGTACCAAATTTTTTACCTATTAAAAGTCCTGTAATACATATGCCAAAGGTCACAATACCAATGATTAATGATTCAATTAAGGCTAGCGGGAAATTTAGTTCTGCAATAGTAAAGCCAACTGATAAGGCATCAATTGAAGTTGCGATACCTTGTATTAATAAATCAGTGAAACTTAAAGCTGGTTTTTCATCACCTTCTTCATTCTTTATTCCTTCAATTAACATCTTGCCACCAATATATAACAATAAGATTAGGGCAATCCAAGGAATAAACTTTTCAAATTGTTTGAATTTTTCAACTAGTGTATGTACACATAGCCAACCAATTAGGGGCATGGCAATTTGAAATAAGGCGAATGTGCCAGCAATCGAGATGCTCTTGGACTTTTTCATGTTTGGTTCATTTAGTCCGTTGGCCAATGAAACTGAGAAGGCGTCCATAGCTAAACCAACGCCAAGTAAGATGGCGTTTAAGAAAAATAAGAAATTCATAACTTTACCCCATATATAAAAAAACTTGTGCTATACACAAGATAGTTTACTCATGTATAGGCTACATGAGTCTCGCAATTTAATGTAAGCCAGGTTTTAACCAGAATGTTGACTTACAACCTATTGGTTTGCTACTCCCTCAGTAACCCTATACTAACAAAATATTGTTGGGGTTTCAAGCTAATTTTTAAATAAGAAACTTGTTTTATAGGCATATACAAGTTGTATTAACATAGCTATCCAAACAAGGGGTTCAGTAAAACAAATACCCATAAATCCCGCAATTGGAATAAGTAGTTTTACAAGAATATATTTTCCAAATAGTTCAATTAAACTAGAGAATAAGGGCACTATCTTTTTACCTAGGCCTTGTAGACTACAACGTAAATTTAATAGTGGTGCTAAAGCTATCATTAGAATAGTTGATACCTTAAGATAAGTACTACCGTAGTAAAGAATATTAGTATTACTTGTAGAGGATATCAGTTTAATAAATGTTGTAGAAAAAGGAATTACTACAAGCATTGAGATACCGCACCATATATATCCTAAATTATTGGCGTGTCTTACACCTTTGATAATTCTATCATTGTTATTGGCACCATAATTTTGGGATACAAAGGTTGTTAAGGCGGTAGCTAAAGTAGAAAGAGGCATGGTTTCAAAATTGAATACTTTTCTAGCCGAAGTATAGCCAGCTATAACCTCTGTTCCACAATTATTAATTGAAGTTTGAAGGATTACAGTTCCAAGTGAGACAATTGACAACATTAATCCCATGCTTAGTCCTTGGCCTATTAAATCTAGGAATAGATTTTTATCAAATTTAAAGCTATCTTTACTTGGAATAAGCTCTTTTTCTTTTATGAGGATATAAATTAGACAAAACAAAGATGACATACCTTGGGATATTACGGTAGCTATGGCAGCGCCTTTTGTACCCATTTTTAAATTAACAATGCAATAAATATCTAAAAAGATGTTTAATACACTGCTTATTAATAGAGCTACTAGGGGAACTATGGTGTTTCCTTTAGCGCGTAACATACCACTTAACATGTTATATAAGACTGTTATGGAAACAAACATGCAAATTGTAAAAATATAAGAATAGGCTTCTTCAAAGATTGATTCTGGCGTGTTTAAGAAAATCATTAGGGATCTTAGGGCGAAATAAGATAAGGCCATAATAAAGATACTTAATAGGATGCTTAACAATACTGTTTGGGCAATTGATTTCTTGAGCCTAAATAAGTCTTTTGAGCCTACACATCTTGCAATAACTACGCTAAAGCCACTACCTACGCCAGTTGCAAAGCCTACAAGCAATTCATATAATGAGGCACTTGAGCCCATGGCAGCTAGGGCATTATCGCCTAGGTATTTACCAACTATCATGGTGTCGACAGTGTTGTATAACTGTTGAAATAGGTTGGCAAAGAAGATCGGTATCATAAACAATAACAATACTTTTTTAATATCGCCACTAGTCAAGTCAATTTTCTTCATAAACATAATATTAATACCGTGAGTGTTTATTTACAATTTATAAAAAGTATAAAAGAAATAAAAAAGTATAAAAAAGTATAAAAAGGTATAAAACGATACCATTATAATTTACTAAATGTGATAAAAAATATGAGATTAAGTAAAATATAAACGTGTTTTTGGCTTATTTTGGTAAAAAAGTGCGTTATAATTTACTTAATCTAATAAAAAATATACGATTTAGTAAATTATAAGGAGATATTATGATTGTTGGTAGAGAAAAAGAATTGGCTACTTTAAGTAAAATGTACTTAGCTGATCAATCGGATTTTGTGGCCATCTATGGTCGAAGAAGAATAGGCAAGACATACTTAATTAGAGAAGCTTTTAATTATACTTTTACTTTTTCACATGCTGGCTTATCAAGTGGCGATATGAAGGAACAATTGTATGCTTTTAGCAGTTCTTTAAAGGATGCTGGTTTAATGTTAAGGAAGCTTCCTAAAAATTGGCTAGAGGCCTTTGATTATTTAAAGCTTTTAATTAAAGAATCTAAGGAAAAGAAAAAGGTTATCTTTATTGATGAGCTTTCTTGGATGGATACACCTAGAAGTGATTTAATGATGGCTTTGGAGAATTTTTGGAATAGTTTTGCCTCTAATAGAAAAGATATTCTTTTAATAGTCTGTGCCTCGGCCACATCTTGGATGCTTCATAAAGTGGTACATAATAAGGGTGGTTTATATAATCGTTTAACGAGACAATTTCATTTAAAGCCTTTTACTTTAAAAGAATGTGCAGATTATGTTTTGACTAACAATCTTTCTTTAAATAGGGAACAAATCTTGCAATATTATATGATTTTTGGTGGTGTTCCTTATTATTGGGGTTTTATTGAAAGAGGGCAAACATTTAACGGAAATATTGACAACATTCTATTTTCAAATGATGCGCCATTAAGGGAAGAGTATCAATATCTTTATGCATCTATTTTTAGAAAACCAGAGGCATATTTAAGAATTATCGAAGCATTAGCTAATAAGAAAATGGGACTAAATAGAGATGAAATAATTAAAAGTACAGGTCTTGGTAATACTGGCGATTTATCACATAAATTAGAGGAGCTTGAGGTATGTGGTTTTATCCGCAAATATAATACATTGGGTAATAAAAAGAAGAATGCGATATATCAACTTATTGATGAATATACTTTGTTTTATCATCATTTCTTAAAAGATTATCCAAGTGATGAACATTATTGGAGTCATCAAGTTAATACGCCTAAGATTAATACTTGGTTTGGTTTAGCGTTTGAAAGAGTTTGTTTTAAACATATTGACCAAATTAAAAGAAAGCTAGAGATTGGTGGCGTTTTAAGTGAGATTTATTCTTGGAAGAAAAACGAAGATAAAGATAATGGAATTGTTGGCAGTCAAATTGATATGTTGATTGTTAGAAATGATCGCGTAATTAACCTTTGTGAAATTAAGTATTGTAATACAGAATATAGTATTAATAAGGAGACAAGTTTAAAGATTAAAAACAAGATTAATGATTTTGTTACTTCTACTAAGACAAAGTATGCAATAGTTCCTACTTTAATTACAACTTATGGATTGGTGGAAAATAGTTATTCAGATATCGTTGTAAAGACGATTGTACTAGATGATTTGTTTGCTTAAGTAGTAAAATATTTAGGTTTGAAAGGATTAAATATGGAAGAAAATATTGAAAATGTAGAAACAGTTAATGTTGATACTGTTGTAGCTGAGAAAAAGAAGGTTTCAGTTTTAACGATTATCTTAGCTGTAGTTTGTGTTGTATTAGCTTGTTTACTAATCTATTTGAATGTAGTTAATAAGCCTCGTACAACCTTTAATTTATCGGAAGTTTATGAAACTTATTTTAGCGATAAAGAGGGCAGTGTTACATTACCTAATAACTATATGGTATGTAAGAATGGTCAACTTCTTTATAACGATAATGGTGTTGTTGATGTAAGAGGCGCTTTAATTGGTGCGGATATGACTGGCGATGAGTTTGATGAGATGATTGATACTTATAAGGACTCATATGAGCTAAGTGAGATTACTGATAAAGATTATAAGGGCTATAGTTTTGTTTACGAAACTGATTCAATGACTAATTATGTTTATGTATTATATAAGGATGATGTTTTTGTACAACTTATAACTTTAGAAGAAAGTACTGCACAAACAGTGCTAAATAGTATAAAATTTTAGTATTAAGGGGGAATAATTATGATTTGTCCAAATTGTGGAAAAGAAATTGCAGATGGTTCTAATTTTTGTGTAGAATGTGGTGCTAACATAAACCCAAATGCACAAGCATATGCGCAAGCTAGAGTTGATCTAAAAGATCATACAGCTGAGTTTGATGCAAAAGATATTTCGGAAAACAAGGTTTTTGCAGCTTTACCTTATTTAATGGGTATTGTAGGTTCAATTATCGCAGCTATTGCGGCTAATAAGTCAAAGTATGCAAGATTCCATGTAAGAGAAAGTTTAAAGTTTACAGTATGTCAAACATTATTGACTATTATTACAGCTATTTTTAGCGTAATTGGTCTATTAATTAGTGGTGCTTCACTACTTAGTTACTATAATGATCCATTTAGATATATGTTAAGTGGAAGAAGTAGTTCTAGTTTGTTTGGTGGTAGTATCTTTACTATTATTATTTGTGTTATCGCTGGTATTTGCTTACTTATCTTGTTTGTATGCCGTATTATTGCGTTTATTAGAATCTTACAAGGTAAGGCTAAAGAAGCTCCAATTGTTGGTGGTTTTAAATTCTTAAAGTAATTTAATTAAAGAGAGGTATAAAAATGATTTGTCCTAGTTGTGGAAAAGAAATTGCAGATGGTTCTAATTTCTGCGTAGAATGTGGCGCTAATTTAAATCCTGGTGCTCAAGCTTATAGTCAAGCTAGATATGTTGATTTAAAGGATCATACTGCTGAGTTTGATGCGAAAGATATTTCAGAAAATAAGGTATTCGCTATGCTTCCTTATCTTATGAGTGTTACTGGTACTATTATTGCCGCTATTGCAGCTAATAATTCAGCTTATGCAAGATTCCATGTAAGAGAAAGTTTAAAGTTTACAGTATGTGAAGTATTATTAGTAATTTGTGCTGTTTTATTCTTCTGGACTTTAATTATTCCAGTTGCTGCAGGTATTTGTTATTTAATTTTATTTGTTTGCCGTATTATCTCATTTGTTAGAATCGGCAAGGGTCTAGCTAAAGAAGCTCCAATTGTTGGCGGCTTTGGTTTCTTAAAATAAGCTATGTTTTGTCAGCATTGCGGATGCAAAAACAAAGATGGTGCTAAGTTTTGCGTTAATTGCGGTACTCCTTTTGCAGATTTAGCTAAGGATGAAGTAATTGAGGTAGAGCCTAAGGAAGCGGATACAACGATCATTGAAAATAAGTTTGAAGATATTAAAAATGATGATGTTAAGCCACTAGAGAGCGATGTGGAAATCATTCCTGAAGAGCCTGTTATCAACGACAATGTTACTTATGAAAAGCCTAAGAAAAAGAAGACTTGGCTTGTAGTACTTATTGTTATCTTGATTCTTGGCTTGGTTGGCTTTGGCCTTTACTATTTTGTGTTCAATAAGAAGGTTGAGACTACTAAGAGTATTGATTTAACTAATTCAATTTCTTGTAATATTGAAGTAGTTGAGGGTACTTCATCTTGCGATATTGATTGGAATAGTCTTAAGAATAATTATGGAAGCAGTGTTTCTTATAATTATGAGGCTATTGAACAGTTAGCTAATGAAAGAGGTCTTGACTATAGTAGTGTCAAATCTTATTTCGATGGCACTAATCCAATTGATGATTTAAAGTCAATCATTAATTTTGAGGGTAGTATCAATGAAAATGGTGAGGTTGATTACAATATTACTTGTAAGGATGAGGCTTTGCTTAAACTATATAACTTTGATGTAGTTATGGGTAGTGGTACCATTAAAATCAAATAATTTATTAAAGAGGTTCCTTGTGAATCTCTTTTTTAGACTAATATTGTTATTAATAGTAAAATAGATGGGATGAGAACGTTAGTAATTATCCCTTCTTTTAATGAGAGCGAGAATCTTCCTTCGTTAATAAGTGATATAAATAAATTTGGTTATGATTATCTTATCATTAACGATAAGTCTACCGATGATACAGTGGATGTAGCTAGTGATAATAATTATAGTATTTTAAATTTGGTGTTAAATGTTGGCATTGCGGGCGTTACTAGAATTGGCTTTAAGTATGCCTATGAGAATGATTATGATTGCGTTGTTTCAATTGATGGTGATGGCCAACATCCTCCAGAATATATTCATTCTTTAATCAAGGCTATTGAAGAAGGCAATGATTATGCGGTTGGTTCAAGGTTTGTAGATAAGAAGAAGCCTTTTACTTTAAGAATGGTAGGTTCTAGGATTATTTGTTTTCTTATTTGGCTTAAAACAGGCGTTAAGGTAAGCGATCCAACAAGTGGTATGCGTGCTGTTGGTAAGAATGTTATTAAGGTTTTTGCCAAGAATATGAACTTTTGTGCAGAGCCAGATACTTTATGTTATCTTTTAAGAAAGAAGTATAAGGTTAAAGAAGTTAGTGTGGAAATGAAGGAAAGACTTAATGGCGAGAGCTACTTTATTAGTCCTTTTAAGTCGATTAAATATATGATTGAGATGATTATTTCAATTATCTTTTTTGAGGTATAACTATGGGAAGAGAATTACAGTTAACATTATTATTTGGTTCAATTATTGCAGTATTATTTGTACTTAGGATGGTCATTAAAAACAAGATGAATATTCATTATGCCATGGTGTGGATAATATGGGGCATTGGCATGGTGCTTGTAGTAGTATTTCCACGTATTGGCTATAAGATAAGAGATTTACTTAAGATTGAGATGTTATCTAATGCCATCTTTTTTGTGAATATCTTTTTCTTATATTGTTTAACCTTTTATATTTATTTAATTATTTCTAAACATAATGAGGAAATAATTCGTTTAAATTATGAAATTTCTTCTTTAAAGAAGAAGCTTGAGGATAAGGAAAAATAATGTTTCCTTATATTTTGGTATCTGTATTTTTTATCGCTTATTTAGAAGTCTTAGGACAGTGGCTTTTATTTAAGCTTAAGAAGAATAATTTTAAAGTAAGCTTTGGCTTTGGATTAATGTTGCTACTTGGATATGGCTATCTTTTTACAGGCATACCATCTAGTTTAATGTGGTCTTTTAAGTACTTAGTTATTGTTTATGTTTTATTTTTCTTAGTAAGTATTTTCTTTATTATTAAAGACTTCAAGAAAGTAAATTGGCATTTTGATTTATTATCATGGTTAATTATTATAAGCGCTTGTACAATTTTAGTATTGTATGCCTATAATACAACATTAGGTAATTTAAATGGCTTTGATTCGGTTTCTTATTTTAATATAATCACTTCAAATATTGGTTTAGATAAGCTAAATACTACATCACCTACAGCGGGCTTTAATTGGGGTGATTTACAAGTTAATTATCAATATACTTTCCAATCTTATTATTACTTTATTTCGGTTTTTGTTTGTTTTGTAAGATTGATACTAAGGAAGCTTACTTTTGATGTCTATTATGTTGATTTGATCGCTTGGATATTTCAAATAGTCTATAACTGTTTCTTATTTTCTTTAATTATTAATGGTCTTGATAAACTTTTAAAGAATAAGAAGTTACTTTGGATAGTTGTAATATTTATCTTTTCTTTCTTTTATGGTAAGTATTATTTCAATAATGTCTTTGGTTTCTTTGGTAATACTTTTAGAACAAGTATTTTTGGTTATATCATTCTCATATTACTTTCTTTATTTAAGGAAGATGATTTAAGTAACAAGCTATTAATTTATATTATGTCTATGGCGGCTTGCGCTGTTTCTTCTTCTTCAATTTTTACTTTGGTCTTTATGTGCTTTGGTTTAGCTTTTGTATTACCAGCTAAGGATAAAAACTATTTTAAAGAAGTAGCGTTATTATTGTTATTTCCATTATTTAACTTATTGGTAGTTCTTACCAAGTCATTAACATTCAAGCAATTTATTGAAGTAATTGGGCTTTGTGTTATTGTGTTTTTATTAAATAAACCACTAACTTATTTGTTTAATAATAAGAAGTTTAAGATTATTTTATTAGTATTAAGTTTTATTGTTATGGCTTTTATGTCTTATAGAGTTACCAATAATTTATTTGATTTTAGTGCTTTCTTTAATAATAATGCTGAAACGGCTGATATGTATTTTAATTACTTTAATCCAAGTGGTGATTTTAATAAGATTGCTTATATAGTATTATTTGATTTATTGTTGATATTCTATTTGATATTTAATCATGATGAATATTCTAGATTATTGTTAGTGCTTATTATTGTAATATTTAATCCATTTTGTGTAACTTATTTATTTTCGATTAATGAAGTATATCATCGTGGTCTAGATTTATTCTTTAATCCTCTATCTTTTATTGTTTATCTTGAATATTTAGAAAGTAAATTAAATAATAAGTATTTCTATTATGGTAGTAGTGTTGTTTTACTAGCTTTATTTGTATTTAGTTGTGATTTTACTAGCCCACTTTATTTCCATGAGTCTTTTAAGCCAAGCAAAGATTATAATGGCCAATATCGCATGGATAATGATGAGATTGATATAATTAGGCAAATTGATAATGATGCCAAATATAATGGCTTAAGTAGTTATCATATTTGTACACCAAATTTATTGACGCAGGCTAATTTAGGTGGAACTTATACTTATACAAGAGAGTATCTTACTTGGTACTTGAATGCTTATGAGTATCAAGTATATTGTTTGTTTTATCCTGATAGAGAGATTAGTAGAATTCCAGCTTATGATTATAAGAATATGAATGAATATTTATGGAATAGTGGTATTACTTATCTGGTGGTAGATAAGACTTATGAATATTATGATGAGGATGAAGGTGTTTATGATTATCTTGTAAGAAGGGTTTATGAGTGTCAAATTCCTTTTTATGAGAACGATCGTTATGCATTATTTAGTTTTAGATAAGGGGGACTATTATGATTAAAAGGTTGGCTATTGTGGTACCTTGTTATAACGAAGAAGAAGCTTTAGTTGATACTAATAAGGTACTTAATGATTTACTTAGTGATTTGATTAAGCGTAAAGTTGTTAAGGATAATAGCTTTATTCTTTATGTCAATGATGGCAGTAAGGATAATACTTGGAAGGTTATTAAAAAAAGCTATGATAAAAGTAAGTTGGTTTATGGCTTAAATCTAGCTGGTAATAAGGGACATCAAAATGCTTTGTTAGCGGGTCTTATGCAAGTAAAAGATGAAGTTGATATGACGGTTTCGATTGACGCTGATCTTCAAGATGATGTAGGCGTCATTGAAGAGATGGCTAATAAGTATTATGGTGGATGCGATATTGTCTATGGTGTTAGAAATGATCGTACAAGTGATAGTGGTTTTAAGAAATTTAGTGCGCAAGCTTTCTATAAATTAATGAATTGGATGGGAGCTAAGACGGTATATAACAGTGCTGATTTTAGACTTATGTCAAGTAGAGCCCTAGATGAATTGTCTTTATATTCGGAGACACATTTATTTTTAAGAGGTCTTGCGCCAGAGCTAGGCTTTAAAACGGATTGTGTTTACTATAAGCGTTCGCCTAGACTAAAGGGTGAGTCTAAGTATCCTTTAAAGAAGATGATTTCTTTTGCGTTTAATGGAATTACTTCTTTTTCTGATAAGCCACTTACCTTGATATTGTATCTTGGCTTTATTGCGATTCTTATTTCTTTGATAGCGGTAATCTATTCCTTAGTTCAACATTTTAATGGCCAAACTATTCAAGGTTGGACATCTTTATTTGCCTCTATTTGGTTTATAGGTGGTGTACAACTTGTTTCCTTGGGCATTATTGGTCAATATGTTGGTAAGACTTTTATTGAAAGTAAGAAAAGACCTAGATATTATATAGAAAGTTATTTAAATCATGAAAAAGAATAAAGATAAGTTATATAAGATTGTTTCAATTGTAATCTTGGTTTTTGTTATGGCGTGTTCTTTTCTATATATCAAGAACCATTTATATCAAAGACTAAATAGTGATGATGCTAGTGAGCTAATACTTGGAAAATTATTGGCTAATAGTAATACTTTAATTAGTAAAGATTGGTATTACTCTACTGAACTTAGAGTGCTTAATACAAACATCTTTTATGCCTTAGCTTTTAAGTTTACGGATAATTTCTTTACAGCTAGAATGATAGCTTATGTTTTAATGTGGATAATTTATTTAGGCGTTTATCTAGGCTTATGTAAGGCATTAAATATTAGGAAGAATAATATTATTTCGGCTTGTTTACTATTTATTCCTTTTTCAAATAGTTATTATAGTTTTACCTTAAGTACAGCCTATTATATTCCACATATCGTCATATCATTTTTAACGATTATGTTTTTAGAGTTTTACCTTAATAAGAAGAAAAACATCCACCTAATATTAAGTGGTGTATTAGGATTGTTTGCAGGACTAGGTGGGCCAAGACAAATAATGGTTACTTATTTACCATTATTTGTGGCAGCTTTAGTTGATTACTTTGATAAGAGAGATTTTTCTTTTTTAAAGTATAGCCTTATAGTACTGCTTACAAGTGGTATAGGCTATGCTATAAATACCAAATTACTATCTAATTATTTTGATTTCCTAGTTTATGGTATTAGCTATACCAACTTAAATACTGATAGACTAGGAAGTCTGCTTAATGGTATTATTTTAAACTTTGGCTATAAGCCTGGTTTTGTTTTGTCAACCGTTACTATTACCAACGGTATTGCGGCAATATGTATTCTTCTTACTATCTATGTGATATATTATTCACTTAAGAATAAAGATAAAGTTAGTCCGGCATTATATCGTTTGTCGCTGTTTGTGTTATTTAACTATATTGTCTTCATATTGTTGTATATTTTTACCAACATGGCTTATGCGGATAGGTATTTCTTGCCTCTTACAATCTTGTTTGTGCCATTGATTGTTTTGTTTTTTGAAGAAGTGGAACTTGATATATTTAAGATTAAGAGTGCTTACCTTTGTATGGCTTTTGTATTTATGATGATGGCAGTAGGGGTTGCCTACATGTATTCTTATCTTAATTTTGATCTCAATGTTGAAAAAAGAGAAATATTAAAAGTATTACAGGATAACGATTATCATAATGGCTATGCTACATTTTGGAATGGAAACATCTATACTGAATTATCAAATGGCGATATAGATATGCGGGTATGGTGCGATGGCGGTATTGCAAATGTAGATGATATTAACACAACAATAAAGTGGTTAGAATTAAAAAGTCATGACAATGAAAAACCTAACGGCAAAGTATTTGTGCTTTTAAGTAGTGATGAATATGAGGCCACTCCTCTTAAGAAGTATCTAAGTGGGGATAATTTAATTTACAAGAGTGATAACTATGTGGTATATGGTTATGATAGTTTTGATGATTTAATGAATTATGATTGATAAAAAACTAAAGAATATTTTACTTATTAGCTTATTTTTACTTATCTTTTCAATAGGTGTTTTTTATAAGACTTTGTTTAATGGTGAAATATTCGCTTGGTATAATGATCAATTGTTTCAACATAATGTTTTTTATAAAGAATGGTATCAAATCATAAGAGAATTGATTGGTAGCCATACTTTAGCTATCTATTCTTGGAATACTTTCTTGGGTACTGATTATTTGGCATCTAAGTTGATGTATTGCGTTGGTGATTTTTTAATTACACCTTTCTTTATCTTATATAGTGGCGAGATTAATTATGATTTATTGTTTTGCATCACAACGATTATAAGTATTGTTTTATCGGGCATAAACATGTATGTTTATTTAAATAAACTTGATATTAAAAAAGATTATTTATTGATAATGTTGTCCATGATATATGCCTTAGGTGGTTTTGTAATGACTTATACAGGTACTTATACTTTTCATCGTTTCTATTGTTTGCTTCCATTGTTATTTTATTTTTGTGAAAGCTATATTAAAAATAATAAAACATTTGGTTTTGCACTAATTGTAGCTTTATTATTTATGCAAAACTATGAGCTATTGTTTTCAACATGTTT
>CAVFKJ010000046.1:41252-103304 GCA_963623125.1 Clostridium sp. CAG:217 | reverse complement strand
CAATGATTAAGGATATTGAACAAATCTTAACTGATTCATATTATGGAACATATAAGAGTTTAGAAGAAGAAAAAGAAGCCAAGGAAGAAAAGGCTCCTAGTAAAAAATCTTCTAAAAAATAAATAAAAAGCTATTGAATACCTAGAAATTCTAACTTTCCCCTCTAGGATATTCGATAGCTTTTTTTAATTATTTAAGTGCCCACAAATGGAAGGATTCATCATAAATTTGATATATATAATCCTTTTTTAAAGAACCATTGCCTCTACCCCTTAAAGAATAAGCATCACCATCATTTAGTTTATTAGAATAAACAATTTCGCCATCATCATTAATTTCTAAATCAGGACCTAAATAGCCCTTATCCGCAAAGAACCAGCCATTAATACGGGTAACTGAATGATCACTTTCACCAAATGGATAGAATAATTCGCTTGGATATGCCGTTAAACGAATATTTTCATTAGACCACTCTTCACCATTTATATTAATCATCATTTCTTTATATTTAGTAATATCAGCATAATCATCAGTATCTTGTTCACCATTAAAGGCCCATACTTTTAAATTAGTAGCACATACCGCTTTGTAGTCTTCTTCATCATATTCATAGCCAAACATACCGTTTTGACAAATATAGGCATTCACATTGAAGTTATACTTATCTTTATCTAATAAGAAAGTTTCTTCATATGTCCCATCTTTTATTTGATTCTTAGGATTATATTCTTGTCCTGCTAAAGCTTTAATTATCATAGCGCTAGCCATAGTACCTCTTGAATTGCCTTGTAAGACAATATTGCCTGTAATGTTATATTTATCGATGAAATATTTCATAACATTTACATCATCTAATACAAAATCATAGCTTTCCCAAAAGCTTCCATAGTCTTTGCCATAGCTTGACCTATCTTGGATATTTACCACGATTGCCCCAGTATTTATCCAAGAAGAAGTAGCGCTATCAAACAATAAGCCAGTTCCTTCATTATCTGTTCCATCTTCTAGTCGCCAATAAGAAATAGCTTGACCTTGTAAAGTAAAGATGATGCCATTATCTGGATTATAATCTTCAGGGATATAGTAATAGCCTCTTACATACTTATCAGCTGTATTATCAGCCACATTACTTGCACTACTTTCAATCTTTAAATCATACAAATTATTAAACTTATCAAGCTGTCTATTAACACTGTCAAGCCATTTACCATTATTGTTATATTGGCCATCTTCATTAGCTAGACATTCATTCTTACTTTCATCTTCCCAAGCATGACGAAGCCTTAATTCTAAACTAGGTCTTACTTGATAACCAATATTATCAGGATTATTATCACCATAATGGATAGCTCCATCAACATCTCTATACCAGCCAACAGAAACAAGTACGCCAAAGCTGTTCCTTTCTCTTACACCTGCATCATCGCCCGTATAAATAAGTGCATTATTTTCACTCGCATCAAAACCTCTATGAATATTTAGTGTAACAACATTATCTTTTACTTCTACACTTTCAATATCAAGTCTACCAAAATCAGGATTTAAACTGCCTCTATCTTCAATAATGTAGCTTTCTTTATCAATACAAGATAAATTACTACCACTTTTATAAGTCACTTCAATTTGTTTTACACCCGCTCCATAAAATGTTTCATCTATATAAGCCTTAATACTATCGACATCATCCATTGTAACCTTATTATCAGATGAACATCCTACCATTACAATTAACAATAAAACACTAAGCAAAACTTTTCCTATATTCTTCATAAATGCTCCTAAATTATTTTTTAAATTATATCATCCCTATTTTGAAGTACTTCAATAATTCATTGAAGTAGCATTGAAGTATTTATTGAAGTTATATTGAAGTAGCTTTGAAGTAAAATTGAAGTGGGAGAAAATATTATGTTTTTAGAAGAAATAGATAACACTCATTATACTGAAAATGAATTTTTTGAATGCAAAAGCAAATTAAACGCACAAGATCCAATATCTTGGTTAAAAACAATCGCAGGTTTTTCTAATAATAAAGGTGGCGTCTTTTATATTGGTGTAGAAGACAAGACAAATAAACTAGTCGGTTTTGATAAAACGCAAGCAGACAAAGAAAGAAATTACTTCAATAGTCAAATAAATGAGCATTTAACGCCAAGACCAAATATAAACATAGAGTTTTTAAGATATGAGATTAGAGGAAAAGAATTGTTTATTATCAAAGTAAATGTTTATGAATCAGCTATTAAACCCATTATCCTAAAATACAATGACATTCCATCAATATACATGCGAAGAGATGGTTTCACTAATGGTGCCACATATGAAGAAATAATAAATATGTCCATTTCTAGTAAGAAAGTACAATATGATTCTCTTTATAGCGATATTAAATATAGTCAAAATGATTTTAAAAAATTATTCGCCTTCTATTCTCTTCACAATGACAATAAACAATTATCAAATAAAGTTCTAAGCTCTTTAGGCTTTTATGATAATGATAATAATTTGAGTAATGGTGCTCTATTATTTAAAGATGATTATGATGGTGATAAAACACTTGTTCAGTGTTCACTATATTCCGGCTTTAATAAAGGTAGTCAAAGAATTGTCAGTATTAATAAATATAAAGGTAATATCACTGATTCAATTTCCTATGTGATGGACTTTATTACAAGCAGAATGAACCACTCTATCATCAAAAAAGATGATTATAGAATAAATATTGACTCTTACCCTAAACGTGCATTATTTGAGGGCGTAGTAAACACTTTTGCCCATAGGGACTACTTTATCGATGGTAGCCAGATTCAATTCGATATTTTTAAAGATCGACTAGAAATATCCTCACCAGGAAGCTTTTATAATGGCGAAACAATAGCTAAAACATATGACTTATCGCATATTATTTCTAAAAGAAGAAACAACATTATATGTGGAGTACTTGTTTTATGTAACGTTATGGAAGCAGCTGGTACTGACTTTGATAAAATACTTGAAGACTATAAAGATTGTGATCTTAAACATAGACCTTACATCTTTTCAACAAGCGACCATTTTACTCTAGTCCTTCCCGATTTAACCTATCTTGAAGGCATAGAAAGTAATGAAACAACAAATTTAATTTATCCTCCAATCGAAAAGGAAAGCAAATATGATAAACAAATTCTATCGTATTGTTACGCGCAGGCAAGAAGCATCAAAGAGATTGCTGCTAATTTAAATATTAGTGATTCAAGTTACTTAAGAAATACCATTATTAATAACTTAGTAAAACAAGATTTATTAATAAAATCAGATGGTAAAACAAAGGTATATAAGACCAATCACAGTTCCATCATCTTGCAATAATTGTTACAGTTTTCACAAATAGCGTTATAATTGAATACAGGAGGAATCAAAAAATGAATAGATTCGTATTAAATGAAACATCTTATCATGGTGCAGGATGCATCAGTGTAATTCCTGAGGAATTCAAAAACAGAGGCTTTAAAAAAGCATTTGTCGCATCTGACCCAGATCTTGTAAAATTTGGCGTAACAGCTAAAGTAACTGACTTACTAGATAAGGCAAATATTCCTTATCATTTGTATTCAAACATCAAACCAAACCCAACTATTGAAAATGTAAAAGAAGGCGTTAAAACATTCAAAGAATGTGGTGCTGATTGCATTATCGCCATTGGCGGTGGTTCTTCAATGGATACTTCAAAGGCTATCGGTATTATTATCAACAACCCAGAATTTGAAGATGTAAGATCTCTTGAAGGTGTAGCTCCTACTAAGAAACCATGTGTGCCAATTATCGCCGTGCCTACTACTGCTGGTACTGCTGCTGAAGTAACTATCAACTATGTAATTACTGATGTTGAAAAGAAGAGAAAATTCGTTTGTGTAGATGTACACGATATCCCAGTTTGTGCAGTTGTCGATCCAGAAATGATGTCTTCAATGCCTAAGGGCTTAACTGCCGCAACAGGTATGGATGCTCTAACACACGCCATTGAAGGTTATACTACTGCTGGCGCATGGGAATTATCTGATATGTTCCATATCAAAGCTATCGAACTTATCGCAAAGAGCTTAAGATCTGCTGTAAATAATGAAAAAGAAGGTAGAGAAGGTATGGCCCTTGGCCAATACATCGCTGGTATGGGCTTCTCAAATGTAGGTTTAGGTGTTGACCATGCAATGGCACATACACTTAGCGCATACTACGATATGCCACATGGTAAGGCTTGTGCTACTTTACTTCCTACTTCAATGGAATTTAACGCTCCTGTAAGTGGTGAAAAGTATAGAGAAATCGCACGTGCTATGGGTGTTAAAGGTGTTGATGAAATGAGCCAAGAAGAATATAGAAAAGCTGCTATCGACGCTGTTAAACAACTAGCTAAGGATGTTGGCATTGAATGTACATTAAAGGGTGTTGTAAAAGAAGAAGATCTTCACCAATTATCAATTGATGCCTACAATGATGCATGCCGTCCTGGTAACCCAAGAGAATGTACAGTAGAAGATATTGAAAAATTATATCGTTCATTAATGTAATCTATTTAATACAAAATAAAACGTGGACCGTGAAAATCACGGTCCTTTTAATTAGCTTAATGCCTTATTAATATCAACATCTTCCCCATCGCCAGAGAATGAAATATTAGTAGTAAGTGTACCCTTTAAAATTATATTCTTATAAGCAAACTCCTCATTTTTAACAATATCCTTTAAATTTGGTCTATTTGTAAATTTATCTAAACCGGCATATTCAAATAAAGGGACTGCCTTAGTATAATCGAAGTCCTTATTATAAAACCTAAAGTAAATTACTTCTTGATCATCGGTATAAGCATATGAAATAGGAATATCTTCTTTAATGTCGCTAGGGAAATCGCCATCAAAGCCTGATTGTCTATTATCTTTATTAGCTACAATATAAATCGCATTTACTTTCTTGCAATCACTTGGATCTAAGTAAAATCTAATAAAGCAGTCTTCACCTAAATTGTAATCTACTCCATATTCTTTACTTACGGTGCTCTTACTGCATCCAATTAGTAAACAAGCCAAGATGGCACAACATGTGATAATTTTTCTTTTCATAAAGCCCCTCCTTATTCACTTGAATTATCGCATATAACCAAAAAAACAAAAGCTACAAAGTCTTCCAAGTATATTTAATGTTTTTTGTATAAATCTTAGCTAAACGAGAATTAATTCTATTTTCAATTATTTTAGTATTCTCCTTATTCTTAAACCTAAATAGTATCGCAAATTCATTATCATTTATTCGACAAATGACATCACTTTTTCTAAATAGAACCTCAAAAATGCTCATAAATTTATTCATAATACTATCAAGATGTTCATCATCTTTATCTAAAGAGATAGTAAGCACATAAGCTGTAGTATCATATCGGCCATTATTTCTAATCGAATAAACACAAATACTATTAAAAGTATCACTATTCACCACCATTGGCCCGGTTATAGTATCAACGTCAACACTTTTACTTGAAATATAAGTTTCACCATTATTAGAAAGTATTTCACTAAAACCTTTATTGGTACTCTCTAACTTAAAGCCCATTTGTTCAAAATAACGCTTAGAAATATTCTTGTAATAAGTCATAGCCTGACTATATTTTTTATCTAAAACTAAAGCCTTTAAATAAGCATAAATAAGTTTTTCGTCAAAACAATCATAACTTAAACCTTTTTCAGCATACTCAATAGCTTTCTTACCACTACCGCTATTTATTTCCCATAAGGCAAGTTCATTACAAATATCAAGCATAATAGTTTGATAATAGCCTCTATCACTATCAATCCACTCTTGATTAACACCATCTAAATAATTTCCACAATAAATATCAAAAGCGTTTCTTAAACTCTCAATATCATTATTTTGCCTACCATAAGAAACAGCACTCTCAAAAGCTTCAACATCTAAATTTATATCTAAATCAGGATTAATTTGATAAGCATTATTAGCACTAACTATTAAATCAATATCCTTAAATTCCTCAATATCCTTTAGGGCACCCCTTAATCTAAAAATAGCGTATTTTAAAGCGTTAGCGGGATTATCGCTATCATTCCAAAAAGTATCAATTAATTTATCTTTTAAAACTGGATGATTATGATTTAGTAAAAGAAACGCAAAAAGACTAGATAGTTGTTTACCTAACTTATCTCTTAACAATACTTCTTTGTCTTGAGTATATACTCTAAATACCCCAAACAAACTAAAGGCATAAATTTTTTCGTCCATACTTCTTACCTAAAGTATAACATCAAAAATGATTAAGTTTACTAGCCATTGCCTCCATATTCGAAGAATGGGTTAAAGCACTCTCCTTATCAATCAAACCCTTCTTATATAATTCATAAACACTATCATCGTTAGTAATCATGCCATTGTTACGATTAAGCATAATTGTATTGTTGATAAGATGAAGCTTATTATCCCTAATTTGCGAACAAATAGCTGGACAAGTCTTCATAACTTCATAACTTGGATACATCTTGCCATCTTTTCCCTTGATAAGCTGTTGAGAAATAACCGCTTGTAAAGTCATTGTTAATTGAATACGAATTTGTTCCTGTTGGGCAGGAGGGAAAATATCAATAATTCTACTAATCGTATCACTTGCCCCTGAAGTATGAAGCGTACTTAATACTAAGTGCCCTGTCTCAGCCGCTGTAAGAGCCACACTTACCGTCTCTAAATCACGCATCTCCCCCACAAGAATCACATCAGGTGCTTCTCTTAAAGCGGCACGCAAAGCGTTTAAATAATCATCAGTATCATGACCTATTTCACGCTGAGAAACAATAGACTTATTATGCTTATGAAGATATTCAATTGGATCTTCAATAGTGATAATATGGGCATTCCTCGTTTTATTAATCTCATCTACAATGCAAGCCAAAGTTGTAGACTTGCCACTGCCAGCACTACCAGTAACCAAGATTAAACCCTTTGTTAATTTGGCTAAATCTAAAATGCTAGGTAATATATGAAGCTTGCTAGGATCGGGTAAAGTAAAACGCACAACTCTAAGTACCGCTGCCAAAGAACCTCTTTGACGATAAATATTTACTCTAAAACGTCCAACATCTTTTAAAGAAAAAGAAAAATCATCTTCCTTTAATCTATCTATATCATTAGTATTATTACTAATTTCATAAATTTGTTTTACTAAATCATAAGTATCATCCGGCTTAAGGCTAACATCGTCAACCGTCTCAATTGAACCATTAATCTTATACGCAATCTGTGTACCAGCGACAATAAAAATATCACTAGCTTCCTTATTTACCGCATACTCTAAAATCTCTCTAATATCCATAAAATCTCCTAGTTCACAAAACCTGAATAATCATATTCGCCACTTGCCTTAGACACTTCTTGCCACTTATATACAATTAGCTTATCTTGATCAAAACTAAGTTCCACGTCAAGATACTTGTTATTTGAAATAGCCATACTAAAACAATATACTCCATTATTATATTCAATATTGTTTTCATTTAAAAAGGACTCATCATTATAATTATCCTTTAAATCTAAAACTAACTGACTAGCCTTATTATCAGCTTCATAATAATCAGTAATAGAATCAACAATCTTATTTGAATCATTAAGGTTTCTCTTAGCCTGTAGATAAGATAAGGTGACAAAAATAGTAAGACAAAGACAAGTAAAAATCATAAGAAGACTACATAAACCAACGCCGATACTATTTCTTCTTTTATTCATATGCTTCACCCAAGTAAATAGAATCTACTTCAATAAGAACCTTATTATCACTTATTGCCTTAATATGACAAACATTATCTTCTATATTAGTTGTAACAATAAAATCATCACCTGTATAATCCTCACATTTACCACTAGCCTTAAACTCTTCGTAAATTGACTCTACCTCAACCAAAGACTCAGACTTAATCAAAGCCTCTTTATTCATTCTATTAGATAAATAAAACAAGCCCACAAACACCATTGAACAAATAGTAAAAAAGATAATGGAAATAAGAATTTCTAATAAAAAATTAAAAGAATGTGTATTTTTCATAGCTTACCCACCTTAAAACTTACATCATTAAATTTAATAGTATATAAATTATCTTCTTGACTAATACTAAAAGAATCTAGATTACAAATCTTACTTCCACCAGCATAATCAATTAAAGAAACATCCTTTACTACTAGTTCATATAAACCATTGTCTTTAAAATAGATACAAGTAAAAGAACCATCATTATCAATGATTAAACTATTATCCTTAATTGTTATGTTATCTTTACTTTTGGCCATATAGATTTTAGTTGAAAGATAAGCATAAGGAATCTGCATATCCTCTCTTTCAACTTCGCTATCAAGACCATTTTTATAGGCATTAGAACCATAATAAAGCATAAAGAAACTGCCAAAGACAAACATTAGAAAGATAATCAAAGAAAAACCAATTTGAGCAATACTAGAGTGTTTCATTGTTTCTCCTTATAACTAGCCATAAAGTCTGGAAAGATATTACTACCAACAGCTTGATAAAAGATGTTAACTTTATCACTTATTACCAAACCATAATTTTGTTTTAAATAATCAAGCGAACCAGGATAAAAGCCCTCACTAACATAACAGGTTACTAAAGCCTTACGAATACTTTCTTCAATTGTATCTAGTTGATTATCTTTATAGTAAGTCTCACTTTTAAAGATAGCCGAAGTAATCAAAGCCATGATGACAATACTTAAGATAAAAATTAAAATCTGCGACTTTCTCATAAATTCACCAATATACTACCCAGTGGAAGCATAACCGAAACAATAATAATACCAACAATAATTGAAAGAATAACCACAAGGCTTGGCTCAATAACATCAAGCATCTTATTAATATTTTCATCAATATCGTTTTCATAAGCCAAAGCTACTTCGTGCATGGTCTCCTCAAAATGGCCACTCTTTAAACCAATCACTAACATACGATTATAGATTTCCTTAAAGATATGACTATCGATAATGCAATCGGACATACTCTTATCCGAATTAATATCTTCAATAAGCTTATCAATTCTCTTCTTTAATTCTTTATCATTACACATTTCACTACTTTGTTTTAAGGCATCAATTTGACTAATGCCACTACTTAATAAAAGAGATAAACCATAGGCAAATTGTACAACTGACAATTCATTGGCAAACTTTCTCGTCATAAAAAACTTTTGTAATAATGTTATATAACTATAATCTTTTCCCCTTAAAGAAATTAATGTATAAATAAAAATTACAAATAAGATGAATATTATTACCAAGGCAATAATAGCTAAATTCTTACCAATATCAAGCATCACCGTAGCTGTATTAGATACTTCCATGCCCATATTAGCTAGCACCATCTTAAATAAAGGAAGCACATTATTGATTAAAATGATAACTACTACTAACATCATCACAACCAAAATAGTTGGATAACTTAAGGCATCCTTAATTCTATTTCTAGTATCATGCATACGATAATAGTAACTTGAAAGTTGTTTTACTACCTTATCAAGATAGCCGCTTTCTTCACCAACCCTAAGCATATTAATCATATAAGAATCAAAAACACCCGTTTTATCTAAAGCACTCGAAAAAGTATCGCCTTGTTTAACGCTCTCCTTAGCCTTATTTAAAACCCTAGCATAATCCTTATCCTCAACTTGACCCTCAATTGCCTCAAGTCCATCAGCCAAAGATAAACCACTATCCAAAATCATACCCATCTGCTTTAAAAATTGTGCCTTCTCAAGTTCTGTAATATTCTTCATGCTTGCCTCCTAATAAGTATATTTAATACTATAATCGCCATTATATTCTCTATCCATCGCATCATAAGTTGGATCCATTTGGGTCCACTCTCCTGAATTAAAATAAACATGTGGCTTAATCCAGCCCATATTTTCAATATAAACCTCAATCCAAGCATGATAACCTTCTGATACCATACCTGTTACAACCTTCGTAGGAATGTGTTGTACTCTAAGCATAGCTGCCATAATAGCGGCATAGTCAAAACAAATTCCCTTGCCTTCATCATAAATATCATCAAGTATAGGCAAAACATACTTGCCCTGTACCTCTTCCACCTTATCCCAATCATAGGTTACATTATCTAAAACCCAATGATAAATATGATCGACTCTATCTAAATCAGTTTTGTCATCCTTAACTAATTCAAAAGATTTTTCAATGCACTTTGTACTACTATTATAATCAACTATTTGATTAGGATATAAAAAAGGTATAAACTCACTATCTAAACTAACATCTATATCAAATGAATATAATAGGCCATATTCATCATCATTTATATTCTCATATACTTTAATAGTATAAGTACCACTTCCCATATTTAAAGGATAAGTCTCAAACTCTAAATCCTTATTTAAATCATAAGTATACTTCTCTTCATCCTTAATAAGCATAATCTTGATACGATTATGATCACTAGTCTTACTTTTAGCCATGATATAGCCCTCATTAGTATTAGAATAGTCAACTAAGACTTTATCATCCTCATAATCTAAATCACCACTAGAACACCATAATATTTCATCAAAAGTATAACTATGACTCTCTTTATTCTCCACTTTCTTTTCACAACCAAAACCGTTTATCAACAATATTAAAACTATGGCTATTTTAAAAAAGCGACATCTCATATTATTCATTATATTAAAAAAACGAAGATAAAAATATCTCCGGTAATACTCTTTAATAGCTAATAAAATGATTAACTATTTAATTCCAAAATTAACTAGATTGCCAATAATACATACTAGCCATGCAACAGCTAATATCGCATTAACAATCTTTACTACCTTACCCTTAGATTGAATAACTAAAGCTACACTATCAATCAAAAGAATAAGTTCCAAAATAATAATAATCGTCGTTAAACTAACACCACTAGCACTTCCAATAAACATTTTATACCTCCCACAAATTTAAAATATTCTCATAAGCACTCACATCTTCACTCATGGCCTTTTTTCTTTGCAAACTTAAATGTTCATCTAACAAAGAATAATCAACCATAACTTGTTTTAATAATTGTACCATTTTATCACCACTATTACATATATGATTATCACAAATATAAGTACGATTATGAACAGTATTTTCAAAAGCCAATATCAATTGATTGTGTAAGAAAGCTCTTTTTAAAGAATCCACAATCTCATTGGCATAATTGATATCTAAATAAAAGTCACACTCATCAAACAAATCTTCAATAATTGAACTCTTTGCCCCAGGATATAAACGAACATTGTCATACTTGCCCATACTAAGAAGCTTACTAGACATCTCCGTAATGGCCACAATATGAAATTCAACATCCTTCAAATTATTTACCAGGTACTCTAATTGTTCAATTTGATCAGAATTAGTACAAATTAAAGCCTTATTGGTATGTTTGTTTTGCTTTGCAAAGTTATATACATAGCCAAGAGGCTTAATAATATCACTATTATTAGTAAGTTCCATCAATTTATCATAACTAGCTCTTTTTTGTACATAAATTAAATTAGTACGCGAAGCATTACCACTTAGAATAACTTGCATATTACCTGGAACATCATTTCTTTTATTCTCTTGCCAAAAAAGAATATCCTTCTTTTCAATACTACTTAAAGACTCCGAGACAAAGAAAGGCGTAGATAAAGAATTATAGAAAATGCGATCATATTTAATATTACCTGATTCGAACAATCTCTTTATCATATCTACCTTATTTTTAAAGATAAATACTTTACCATCATAATTTAAAATAATATCTCTTGTAACAAAGTTTTCAACTATTATCTCTCTATTATCCTCATCATAATATGACTTGCAAACTCTTTCGCCCTTTTTATTAAAAGTAGTACGAGCATAAAGAAAACCATTCGCATCATAATGATCGCTACTTCTAACAACACCCTCTTCATCATACCAATCAACATTACTTACTAAACGATTATTTAAAGGAAGAGTAAAGTAAATACTGCCTCTTTTTCTAAATAAATTAGTAATCTTACCAGAAGTATTATTAGCTTCTATCTCCCAATAATCGGGTAAATCAATTTGATTAAAATAACGAGGCTTGCCTTTTTTAAAAGCGCCACAGAAAAAGCGATATAAACTAATGACATCATCTGGTAAAAAGCCACTATCATCTACCACTATTGTCTTACCATTAAAGCCTGCAGCTTTAAAAGATTCATGAAGCATAATACTATCTTCATTAAAATTATCTAACAAAAGAACATCGCTCATTTGACTACCTCTGCCCACTTTCTTTCCACTTCACTGCTTAAAAACTTACTTGCCACAAGATAAGAATGCTCATGAAACTTAGCTAAATCAGCCTCCTTAAATACTTTAACAATCGCCTTAGCTAAATCATTTACTTTATTTTTAATACTATCATTCTCATCATATTTAATTAGATAACCATTTTCACCATCATCAATAAAAGTTGGATTACCATATCTTACATCAAAACCCACAATTGGAAGTCCTCCTCCAACTGCCTCCATTAGGGTTAAACCAAAACCTTCACTTGTTGAAGCGGCTAAATAAAGTTCATAATTTTGATAAACTTCCTTAAGATTTTGTTGACCCATTAAATGAATATAATCATTAGCCTTATATTCATCAATCTTCTTTCTAATAAGTTCTTCTTCACCACCCTTACCATAGATATCTAAAGTAAGTTCCTTTACTTCTTTTTTAGCTATCGCCACAGCCTCAACTAGCCAATCGATATGCTTTTCACTGGCGAGTCTACTAGCTGTAATAATAGAATATGGTCTTCTTTCACTCTTTGGATATCTTAGTTTATCTAAACTACCAACTGGAATTGTATAAACAGTAGGCGTAACACCTACATATTTTTCAAATTGAGCTTTAAATAAATCGCTTTGACCCTGTGTTGCACAAATATAGAAAGCGATATGCTTATGCATCATAAAAGGATACTCATAATAATTATTCCAAAGAATATAATCATCATTAGTGCTACCAACCGAAAAGTGGTCGGCATGAATCACAATACCAATTCGAGCATTACTAGCGGCCATAAAAACTGCTTGGCCAATACCAGTAGTTCTATCAACAATCACCACATCATCGTCCTTCAATTTAAGACACTTGATAAAGTAAGCTACAAACTCTTCCTTAGAAGTAATAATTTGATCCTTAAATTGATACATCACCTTATCATCATCATTAACCTCTTCATAAGCTACACTGCCATCTTCATTAAAGAATCTTCTCAAATATAGATGAGCTTTATTATCAAGTGGTGCATAATATTCGGAAAATAAACGGGCATAAGTAAAATAATCTTTTCTAATTAAAAAGCCATTAGAAACAATCTCTACTCGATGAATTAAATTATCACTTTCATTAGTATAGTAAACGGTATAAAAATTGCCATTACCCTCAAAAGTATAACGACCAATCTTACCCTCTCTTTTATAAGTATAAACAAGGGAAGAAAAAGTCTTAACTAAGTCTTCGTCAGTGTAAGTAACGGGCGTCATTTTAAAATCAGTAAAATACATATAAAGCCAAATAACTTCACTATCTAAAAAACCGATATTTCTCGTCATATGCTCAATATGTTCATAAGTAATCATATCGGTAAAAATAAATTTACTTTCTACCCCTAGATTTCTAAAAGCACTAGCCCTATAACTTTGAGCATACTCAACACCACTACTTGCCCAACCAATTCCTAAATTAATGTTATATATCATACTTTCCTTTCTATGGGAACATTATAAGCATATGCCCATCTTCATCAAAACTTGCCTCACCTAATAAGAAATTACGCATCAAGTCTTTCTTAACATTGTTTTGCATTATCTTAAAAGCCTCATAAGCCTCATTACGATACTCAAAAATCGGATTTCTTAAAGCCGATTGCCTGCCCGCCATAACATACTGTAACTGCCCTAAATAGTCTACTTCCTCAATCCAAGCATTATCCATAGCTTGTAGTGTACATAAACGTACAAACTCTTTTAATTGTTCATCAGAGAAAGAATCAATCTTATCTTCAAAAAGCTCTTTAGCATATTTCTTTAAAGCTCTTTTTACCTTAAAAGAAGTATAAAACTTAAAATTAGAATCAAAATCATTAGTATAGGACATATTATCCAAAACAAAACGATTTAAACTTTGTTTATTTAATTTATTCTTTCTAACAAAGTTATTAATATTCTCATTAATAACCTTCTTTAAAACATTATTATCTAAGCTATCACCATCAAGAAGTCTATTTCTAGCCTCATAGAAAATATTTCTTTGAACCTTCATTACCTTATCGAATTCAACAGCACTCTCTCTACTAGAAAAACCATTGTCTTCATTTAATCTTCTACTGCCATCAATATATCTTTTTAATTTATATAAAGGGATATGCTTTTTATTAAGTAAGTATTCAACCTTATCTTCACCAAGACTATTCTCTACTACACCATCTTCTAAAGAAACATAAAATTGACTAACACCTGGATCACCTTGTCTACCGCTTCTGCCTCTAACTTGCCTTTCAAGACGAATGTTATCCATTCGACCAATGCCAATAATAGCCAAACCACCTAAACTTTTAACACCCTTTTCAAGTCTAATATCCGTGCCTCTTCCAGCCATGCCTGTAGAAACAGTAACAGCATTTCTTTTACCAGCTTCCTTAATTATTTGCGCCTCATAATAAGCACTATTGGCATTTAAGACATTATGAGGAATCTTATTTTTAACTAAGACTCTTGAAATAGCCTCACTATCTTCAATTGTCGAAGTAACAATTAAAACAGGTTGGCCATTTTTATGTCTTCTTAAAATATCCTCAATAGCTGCCTTATGTTGGGACTTACTATCTTTAAAATATAAATCTGGATTATCCACCCTTCTTAATTTACGATTAGGCGGAATAATCATGACATCCTTGTTGTAGACTCTCTTTAATTCCTTCTTGGCATCCGCAATAGTACCTGACATGCCTGATAATTTAGGAAATAAAAGGAAGAAGTTTTGATAAGTAATACTAGCTACTGATCTATTTTCATTTGAAACATTAATCTTTTCCTTCATCTCAATAGCCTGATGTTGACCACCCCTGAGTTTCATACCCGGAGCCGTTCTACCTGAACCATTATCCATTAAAACAATCTCATTTTTATCAGACACAACATAATCCTTGCCCTTTTCCATTAGATAATGTGCCCTTAAAGCCAAGGTCACATGACGATTAATCTCAAAGTTACTACTTTCGTAATATCCCTTTATCCCAAAGAACTCTTCGGCATACTTAACACCTTTTTTAGTAAGCCAAATTTGATTATCCTCAACTTCATAATCAATATCTTCCTTAAGCGTTCTAACAAAGAAATCACATATCTTATATAAATTACTAGTAACTCTAGGTGCCCCAGAGATAACTAAAGGCATTTGAGCTGCATCAAGTAAAACTAAATCCGCTTCATCAATAATGACATAATTAAAATCGCAAAGAAAACGATCTTCTTTTTTACTAACCAAATTATTAAGTAAATAATCAAAACCTAAAGTACCATGGGTTGTATAAACAATATCCGCACTATATATTTCCTTTTTCTCTTCATTGCTTAACTGTTTATCGTCAGTTTCACTAACACCAGCCCTACAAGTTAAGCCCAGAAACTTATAGACCTCGCCCATTTGTATTCCATCACGATACGCCAAATAACCATTAGCTGTAACAAGGATAGAACTTTTGCCACTTAAAGCATTTAAATATAAAGGCATAACGGCCGTTAAAGTCTTACCCTCACCAGTATTCATCTCTACAAGCAAACCCTTATGTAAACCAATGGCCCCCATAATTTGTACATCATAAGGCCTTTGTTTTAAAACACGCTTACAAGCTTCAATACAAACACCATAAGCCTCACACATTAAAAAGTCGAGGCTTTCACCCTTTTGGTAACGCTTTTTAAACTCAATAGTCTTTTCTTTGATTTCTTTATCATTTAACTTCTCATAAAGACTCTCAAGTTCCCTTATTCTTCTAACATCCTTATTAAATTTGTTTGCCCTCATACTCTTTTAACACTAACTTATGGAAAACAAAGTCACATTTTCCACCATTAATAAGTTCAATTTGATAACTATAAGTCTTAATTGGACAAGTAAAGTCAACACTCTCTTCTCTAATTATCAAACTATCAACTTCATTTTCATATCGATCAAAAAAGACAATGCGAATGATTATATCTTCTTTATTCAAACACTCAATATCTCTACTTAAATTATAACTGTTTTCACCATCAATCATCGGCAAAGTTGGTTCAACTCTCTTTTCTTGAAATTTTACCTTAGAATACCAAGTCTTAATAATTGAACCAGGCGACATTAAACTATTTGAAAACTTAACATCTTTTTTATCAAATTCAATCTTTGAACCATATAAATAAGAATTAAAAGAATAATCATTCCAATATATATTCCAAGTATTCATCTTAATCTCCTATTAAAGAAACCATTTAATAAATTATAGTATTGGCCAACAAACCAACCAACAATACCAGCTGTATTATCATTATGACGGCCATGAATGCCTTTGCCATATACTTCAATAGAATCATTATTAATATGTGACAATAAATCATTATAGGCATTACAATCATAGTCATCTTCAATCATATAAGAAACAACAAACTTGATATCATCAAAACAAGCCTTATCAAACTTATCCCAAAAACGCTTATTTAATTTATCAAAATCATCTAGATTACCATATTGCTTATATAGTACATCCAAGGAAGTAGGGAAAGCATAAGGACGATTGATACGCTCATTGTTTGCGACATCACCTAAATTACATAAAGGCTTACCAAGTACTACCGCAAAAGGATTAAAGTCACACGCATAATACATAGCCCCAAAAGTACCCATTGAAAGGCCAGACATAATCATTTGTTTATTAGAAAAACCAAGCTTATCTAAATAACACTTAATTCCATCAACCATCATCTTCTCATATTCTTCATCACCCAAATAGAAAGCGCCACCTTCAAGTCTTGACTCGCTTATAAGTAAGAATGGTGAACCCATCTTACGCATCATGTTGTAGCCCTCAAAGCCCTCTTGGGTCTTATAACCAGAAAAGTAAACATTTAAAGGTGGTTTTTTATCCCCTGGATCAAAGTAAAAGAAAATCTCCTCTCTTTTACTTGTAACCGCTCTTTGACCACCCACAAGAAAGTTACCCTTACCTCTTCGTGAATAGCGATCATGTAAGGCAATTATTTTTAAATCGCCTTTTCCTTTAGCTAAAATAGATACAAAAACAGGACCAGTAGCCTTATTATTAGTGATATAAACAATTTCTTTCATATCCTCTTCATCAAAAAGCCAACTATTTAAAATAGTACTTAAAGAACCAGATACAAACTGGACAATTGATAATTTAATACTTACATCACTACTTTTTTCATATTCTAGCCAAAAATCAATTGATTGGCCTTTAAAAACCGGAATATTATTTCGCCAATAGGCAATTTGTCTAAAATCACTTCCAAAGTCACCGCTTAAATTTAAGCCATTATACCCTTCATATGACACTTTTCCTTTAAAGCCATCATTAACGGTTAAATTAACTGGACTAAATTTTTCACCATAGGGTTTACCAAAATAATCAATAATCTCATCTTTTAATAAAACATTAAGTTTATCTTTATTAATTATCTTCCCTACTTTAGTTTCAATTAACCAAGAAATATTCTTTTCGTATACAAAATCATCTAAGATAAATAAACAATAAGCCTTAGTTAACTTAAACAATTGTTTTCTCTCTGAATCATTAATATTACGATCCAAAATAACTACATCAAAAGACTTTAGTTTACTATCTTCTAAATCACTCTCGAAATGCCATGTAACAGCTTCATGTATGGTATAAATTTTACTAAAATCGGTTTTGCCAAGTTGTAATACATTAATTTTGTAAAACATAATCTATTACTCCCTTCCACCATTTAACTAAATTATCACTAGAAAACTTCTTGCCTATCTTATAGGAAGCAATCATTGCCTTATTCCAATTATCCAAAGTATCAAGATAATAAACTAATACATCATTTAATCTATCTACATTAGCTAAAACAAAACCATTTTCACCATTTTCTACATATTCACTTCTTTTACTAACAATTAAAGGAATACCCATACTAATTGAACCAATTTGTAAGAACAAATCAATCTCATCACCAAAGTCAATAACAAGCCTTTGTTCCTTTAGACACTTGCTTAAACTAAGTTCGGTAACGCATTGTTTAACAAAGAAAAGACAAGGAAGTTCTTCATCTAAATTATTCTCAGTCACAATATTCTTCTTATTAACAGCATAGTCTTCACTAAAGCCATTTTTAGCTAGGATATTACGTACTTTAGACAATAAACGCTCTTCTATATCATAGACACTATTTCGCGTAAATAAGCTAACTCTAGCGTCCTTATTTTTAAGCATATAGTTCATCAAGATAACAATACACTTTTCAAAAGTACAATCATCTATTAAATCAACTGACAAAAGAATATTTTGTTGTTTAAGTTGCCTACTAATGCCAAAATCAACTCTAGTATCAAATGGTGTAATATCCGTAATCTTATATTGACAATCAAGCTTATCCAAGCCACTTTTATGATAAGTATCCTTACTATCGGTTACAATCGCCTTAGCTAAATCACATAACTTAATAGAAGCCTTATCATCCACAATACATCTATCTCTAAATAAAGATAAAATTATTTTTTTATCACCTAAGCAATCAAGTAATAAAGAACTATGTAACTTATGCATAGCTACCACAAAAATATCCAAACTATTAACACTGCTCAAGTAACTTGTTAAAACTTCCTTAATTAAATCACTTACATTAGAATATTCTTTCTTTAAATAAACAAAATAATTATCGCCAATAAGATATTTATTCTCTTTTTCATTAACTAAAACATGACCATCACTATAAATACAAATCATCCAAGTTCCTTTATCATTTAGATATTGTTCATAAACCATCTTTCCATCTTTATAAACAATAGTTAAACTTAAAAAACCACGATCATCATAAATATTCCTTCTACTTAATACATTATCCTTAAACATATCAATTAGAATCATATTGCCATCTTCACCAAATTCTATTTGAGCATATTTAATCCCCTTAAAATACGCAATAATACAAAATGGTGAATAGATAAAATCAATACCCTCTGGCCAGCTTAAATCACGATAAGAAAAAACAGCTGCCTTTTTTGATTTAATATTTTGAATACTATCAAACACATTAAAATAGTTACTATTTAAAAGACCCTGACGATGTAAGAAATGACGATAGTTTGGTGCATGATTTAAAACAATAGCACATGTATCAGCAATCTTCTTACGATCAAAAAGTTGAAGCTGTTTAACACTATCATCAACCTCTGAACGCAGTCTTCTTTGATACCATTGTTGGCTATTTTCCTTAAAACTATTTTCACTATACCAAGCCGGAATAAAATAAAGCATACACTCACCTAAATAAAGAATTTATACATATCAAGCTTATAGTAACTATAAGCTTCAGCTATCACATTACTAAAGATACTTACTAACATCATAATCGATGAAGGAAGCATCGCTAATTCACTGGTTAAATTACCATTTAAAGCTAAATATAAAGACAAAGCCATACAACTAGACAACACAACCCCACTAATAAGTGAAAGCATTAATATCGCAAAAGAAAAATAACGTCTAGTAGGCTTACCAGCATAAACGCCCACAATACTATCTCCACCTTTTTGTAAGTTATCAGCCATATCTCTAGGAGCTAACATCGCAAAAGAAAAGATAACCGTAAATAAGAAAACAATAATAAGATAAGTATTAACCCCAATCTTACTAGTCAAATCCATATTCGCATTAATATTAAGCAAAGTCTTATCTTCCTCAAAGATGCCACCCAAGGCATAAAGTATATACTTAACAAGAATAAAGATTGAAGAAGAAAACATAACTGGCATAATACCAATTGGATTTAATTTAAACGCAATATAGTTTTTATCCGCATACATATTATTGATAGAAACTCTTTGTACGGGAATATGTAGTTCAACATTTTCGATTAATAAAGTAATAAAAAATACCGCCAAACAAATCAAAACCAAAAGAACCGTAATATCATATAAATTATCCTTAATGGTTGTATAAAAGCTTTCAGCTACATTAATTAAAATAATTGGTGTTTGCCCACCCAAACCATGATCCTTATTAAACTTACAAATAAAAATGATAATCAAAGAACCAATCACCATCTCCACAATCGAAATAATCATCAAAGCAAGCTTGCTTAAAGGACTGGTTAAATAAACTAATTCATTAGCTCTTGAGTAGCCCAAAAACAAAGAAAAGATGATAGCTAAAATCAAAGAAATGGTATCCATCTTACTTTTAGAAATGCGCTTCTTACTTTCCTTAGGCAAAACAAGTAAAACAAACTGTACAAGAATAGAAGCGCTCATATAAGGCATAATACCTAGTGCAAAAATAGAATAACGATTCAAGTCACCACTTACAGCACTAAGTAAGATATTTTCAGCATTATTATTATCAACTAAAGAAGCGATATCGACATTATATAAAATGATATTTCTACCCAACACAAAAACCCCAAGCACTAAAATCATGCATAATAATCTTCTAGGTAATTCATGTGTTTTAAAAAAATTAATCAAAATTATCTCCCACTTATAAAAACATGCACAGCTTTATTATAAACTGTGCATGTCCAAATATTAATTATTCTTCTTCAGAATCTTTTTTATCTTTGTCCTTCTTCTTGTTTTTAAGACCATCGTAGATGCTTAATACACCACCTAAACCAGGAATCCAAGTCCACCAAGGAGAAGCTACACCAAGAACCTCTGGTGTCTCTTCATCATCGATCTTAGTCGTCTGGCTTGTACTATCGATATTAAGTGGAGCACTATCGAACTCTGATTGACTCAAAGACTCACTAATACTAATTGATTCAGAAAGACTTGCTGAAGCACTTCTACTTAGACTTGCATAATCAACATATCTTCTAGTTGAAGTACTATCAGGTACTTCACTTGTATTAGTCTCACTTGTACTAGTCTCAGAAGTTTCAGCATTACCACTATTACTTGCAGCAATACTAGCACTAATACTAGCAGATAAGCTTGCGCTAATTGAAGTGCTTAGGCTTGTACTATTAGAACCACTAGTTGAAGTAGATGCACTAGCCGAATTACTTTCAGAAGTGCTTAGAGAACCACTAATTGAACTAGAAGTACTTAATGACTTGCTAGTACTATCTGAAACACTTGTGCTTAGACTTAATGAAGATGACTTACTTAAGCTTTCACTAGCCTTTCTTGAAGCATCTTCACTAGCACTAACACTAGCAGATAAGCTTTCACTATTTGACTTAGAAGCCTCTTGAGATTTCTTAACACTATCGCTTGTACTAGTTGAATCACTTAGACTAGTAGATTTCTCTTGGCTAGCAATAGTACTAGCTACAGTAGATTCGCTAGCACTCTTTTCTTGACTGGCAACAGTAGAAGCTGAAGTAGAAACATTAGTACTTTGACTTACTGATTGAGAAACTTCTTCAGATACCTTTTCACTTTCTTTTGTTGAAGCACTAACACTCTCTGATGTCTTAGTAGACTCACTCAATGATTCACTAATAGATGTACTGAATTTATCTCCATCAACATGGCTATCGCTATCACTTGTTGAATTAGACTTGCTTGTGCTTTCTGCAGATGATCTAGAGTTTTCTGCACTCTTTGAATTTTCTTCAGACTTACTTTCTACATCTTTAGAACTATTGCTTAAACTTTCAGAGTTTCTAGCACTTAAGCTTTCAGCAGTCGACTTAGAGTTATAAGCACTTGTTGAATTAGAACTGCTTAAGCTATCAGCGATTGACTTAGAAGTAGAAGCAGAATCTTTATTAGAATTACTTAAGCTTTCAGCGATTGCAGCACTATTACTTAATGATTCACTATCCAAATCACTTCTCTTTGCTTGAGAAGCACTCATTGAATCAGCGATTGACTTAGAATTAGATTCGCTTTCTGAATGTTTCTTACTTAATGATTCAGCAATACTTGCGCTATCTTTTAGGCTGGTACTTGTTGACTCAGAATTAGACTTAACAGTTGAAGTAGAATCTTTAGCACTTTCGGAAGCAGATTCAGATTTCTTTACAGCTTCACTTAATGAAGTACTTGCACTTAAGCTAGAAGATTCTGACTTAATAGTTTCTTGTTTAGCAGAATCACTTTGAGAAAGTGAATTACTAATAGACTTAGAAGCCTCTTGGCTAGCACTGTTAGATAACTCTTCACTAGTTAAACCACTTTCACTATCTTTAGTACTTAAACTTGTTGATTTAGAAGCTTCAGTACTTACTTGTTCACTATGTCTAACACTATTAGAAATGCTTGTACTCTTTTCATCACTTAATGACTTAGATAAGCTATCTTTAGCTTCACTTTCGCTCTTAATATCACTTGCGATAGAGTTAGATAAGCTTTCAGATTTTTCAGCACTTTCACTATTAGCTATACTTAATGACTCAGATAAACTCTTAGATGTAGCATCTGAATTAGATACATCAGTACTAATTGAAGTAGATAATGAAGTACTAGTCGAAATGCTATCTTTATTAGCGTCACTAATTGAATTGCTTAGTGAAACGGAAGTAGATCTAGAAACATAATCGCTTAAGCTTGTTGACTTGCTATTAGAAGCAGAAACGGAACCAGCTTTTGATGTAGACTCAGAATCCTTTAAGCTTGCATCTCTACTTTCACTAGTACTAGCACTCTTATTTAGGCTATCTTCTGCACTTGTAGAAGCAGAAAGAGAAGCACTCTTTACACTAGAATTGCTCTCACTAACTTCTTTATGACTTGTACTATCTGACTCACTATTTTTAAGGCTTCTACTGATTGCCTCACTATAACTTATAGAAGCAGAAAGAGAATTTGAACCACTATTTTCGCTAGCTTTACTTAATGAATCAGCAGCACTCTTACTATTAGAATCACTATTAGTTGAATGAGCTGCACTTACACTATCAGCTGCTTTACTATTTACAGCACTTGTACTTTCAACATCACTTTGAGAATTCTTTGCTTCCTCACTAGTCTTTAAACTCGTACTTTGTGCATCTTTATAAGACTGTGATCTAACAGTTGAAGTTGAAGTACTTGTACTTTCATTTGAAATTGAAGTACTTTTAGCAACACTTTGCGCTATTTCCATTGATTCCTTAGCTTGGCTAACAGATTCAGAAGAAAGCTTAGATGATACTTCAGAAGCCGCATTAGATTCACTTATCGCAGTTGAATAAGAGTTGACTACGCTGCTATCATCTTTAAGTTCTTTATCACTCTCGTTAAACTTAGTTGTTGTCTTGTCTGCTAGGGTACTATAGATTTCATCTGGTTGAGTAGCTATTTTAAAGGATTGTGAATAACTGTCATAATGCTTTTTATCTATAAGTTGATTTGATAAAGGCTTTCTTTTTTCATAGTTATAATCGCCACTAATAACTATCCTATTATTTTTGATTTGTATATCAATGGTTGCTTTATCAGTAGTTTTAAATGTTACTATTCTCTTATAAATATATGAGTAAGTTATGCTGAACTCAGTTGGATTTTTATAATCATTCGCGGTAAGAAGGCCGGCATTCCAACCCAACCATATTTTTTGATATTTACCATCATTTCCTGTTTGAACACAAACATAATTAGTCTCACCTTCTCTTACGACCATATACTTTTGGCCACTAGGAGCTATATGGATTTCGAATTCTTTTAATTCATTGCCCGCATTAGTTTCAACTTTTTTTGGCTTTTCGTATTTAGACACAGTATAAGAATCGTTTGCTTTATCATACGAAACCTGGTTCTTGTTTAGTTTTTCAACAACTTTTTCGCCAGAATCTTTAAGATAGTAAGTGTCACTCTTCTCTGTCACCCAAGTGTACTTAATGTCTTCTTTTCCGCCTTCTTCAGCCTCTTCTTCATAATAGCCGGCTTCAATCTTGCGTATTACTAGATGATAGTTTTGATTAAACGTTGAGGATTCAATGTCCTTTGTAGGTTTATCGTTTTTATATTCTTGAGTAGTTTCTTCGCCCCAAGTATATTGTTTTTCAAATAAAGTTACCTTACCTTCTTCTTGCTTAACATGTAAAGTCATTGTTTCCCTTACATATTCAGCGTTAGGTAACTTATTTCCTAACTCATCAATTTGATAACCATAGCTAGTATGGTATGTTACATCATATGTTCCATCTTCATTCTTAACGATAGTATATTCTTGTATGCCATCATTCTTGAAATCTTCATTCTTACTATTAACGTGAGAAATCTCACCAGTATACATCTTATAAGCCAAGATAGCTCTAACTAGGCTTTCTTTATTTTCTTCTGATGCATTTTCTTTATAAGCTATTTGAGCTGCATTTAATGCTGATAAGATAGTATTTTCTTCAACACCATCTTTATATGTCATACTATCAGCTACAAACTCAGACACTTTTACAGATTCTGATGCACTTGTACTTTCATAAGCTGACTTAGCAGTCGATTCTGAGTTACTTAATGAAGCGTATAGATTTGATTGACTTTCATAAGTTGACTCCTCTTGTGATAAAACAGCACTACCAGTTGTTGAAGTGTTTTTATCTAAAGTACTATTAGCTTCTGAAGTACTTTCTACATCTGATGCTGAATCTGATGCGGCTGTAGAAGCTTCTGTGCTAACTCTTGTTGCATTACTTAAAGAAGTTTCATCGCTTGTTTTATCTGATGTTGATTCACTCTTTGCATCACTATTAGAATTAGATAATTGTACTGAAGTACTTTCTGATTTATCTTCAACTTCAACTGCTGAAGTGTTTGCTGAAGCAGAATTTGTTGTTGAAACACTATTTTCAAGTGAAAATGAAGTACTTGCTAAAGCGGAATTTTCAGTAGACTTAACTACATTCTCACTTGCCTTAGCAGAATTAGTTTCACTTTCTTTAGTCGCATCACTTAAGCTACTAGCTGCACTTGCACTTTTTTCTTCGCTTGTAGATTTGATTTGACTTTCTTCACTCTTTAATGATTCAGAAGCAGCTTCTGAGTTTTCGCCAACTTGTGAAAGAGAAGTTTCATCGGAGTCTGAAGCACTATTAGATTCCTCAACTAGCTGACTTTCTGCGATGTTTTGTGACTCGCTTTGAGACATCTGACTGTCTTCTTCGGCATAAACTGCTTGGTTTTCAACAGTCAATGCTCCAACAAAGGCTGCACCTGTAACTGTTGCAGCACCCTTTAATAAACCACCTTTTCTTTTTTTCTTTTTGATTTCTTCCTTCATGGATAGTCTCTCCTTCTAGTGTCTTATTACCTTTTTACCTTCGACACCAATACTTAAATCATTAACACACCAGTTTAAACTTGTATTCGGTTCAATAACTGCTGTAAGAACATCCTCGTGTTTGCCAGGCATCATCTTCTTAGAACTATCACTTTTTAGAATAATAGCCGTACCACTTGTAACATTAAGGTTGTTATAGTCGACATCAATATTTTTATTAGTTTTGTTGTTATAACCAAAGTTAACCGTTAGCGTGCCATCATCATTTTCGCTAACTTCATTTACTTGTAAACTTAGTTTGCCACTTTTCTTGCAAGAATAATAAACATACGCTAAAACAACAGCCCCTGTAATTGAAACAGAATAAATAAGCGTTAAATTGTTCGCTTTTTTAGCTGCAGCAGTAGGTGTTTGCTCATCAGTTATTGTTGTAGTATCCTCACAAAATGCACTAATTGGACAAACAAGTAAACTGAATGCAATACTAAGTACAATCAATAATTTCTTCATAAAAACTCCACTAATAAATCCTTAGACAATATTATTGTAGTAATCCATGGTTATATTTCGGTTATAAAATGACTAGTTTTCAATTAATTCATTAATCTTCTTAACTAGCTTATTAATATCCAAAGGCTTAGTCACATGATCATTCATGCCCATCTTCTTACTCTTTTCAATATCATCCAAGAAGGCATTAGCGCTCATCGCAATAATTGGAATATCTTTATCTTTTTCTCTTATTTTCTTTGTAGCCTCATAACCATCCATATTAGGCATCATAATATCCATTAAAATTAGATCATATTTACCCTTTTCATATTTTTCTATAGCCTCTAATCCATCATATGCCTTATCTAAAATAGCACCCTTTTCTTTAAGCATAAATTCAGCAATTTCCATATTAAGCTTATTATCCTCAACCAAAAGAATTCTAATGCCATTTAAATTATCATTATCTTCTTTAACTAAAGAAACATTCTGTTTTTCATCAATCTTAAAAGGAATCTTAATCACAAAAGTACTACCCTTATTAAGTTCACTCTCAAAAGATAAACTACCACCCATAAGCTCACAAAGTTCCTTAGCAATACTCATACCAAGACCTGATCCCTTATAATTAGTTCTTGCACCATCATCTTCTTGAGAGAAAGGCTCAAAAAGATGCTCCTGAAACTCTTTAGACATGCCAAGTCCCGTATCTTTACAAGTAATTGTAAAATAGGCTGTATCATCCTCAAAACTATCTTCTTTACAAGACAAATAGATATCGCCATTTTGACGATTATATTTAATCGCATTAGAAACAATATTATTTAATACTTGTCTAAAATGTACACTAGAACCAATTAAATGAACATGCTTAATGTCATCAAAATCAGTATGAATATTAATACAACTTTCCGCACCATACATCTTAGCTACCTCAACGCATTGATTTAAAGTATCATCTAAATTAAATGGTGTATTAACTAGTTTTACCTCACCAGATTCAAGCTTAGACATATCCAAGATATTGTTAACTAAAGCCAATAGATAATCAGAAGAAGTTAAAACCTTTTGACGATATTCATTTTGTTTTTCTAAATCATTAGGAAAATGACTTGCAATCTCAGTAATACCCCTAATACCATTAATAGGCGTTCTAATATCATGAGACATTCTCCTTAAGAAATTAGCCTTAGCACTATTAGCTAAATCAGCCTCATGTTTTTGTTTCTTAAGCTCTTCATTGATTTGCTTGAGCTCTCTATTACGCTCTTGTTCCTTCTTTATGACATCATCAATAAAACGATAAGCAATAATCGCCTTAAAACTATCCTTACTCTCACTAATCTTAATAAAACGAGTCTCAAACTTTGATAAACCAATAGGGCTAGTAATTGTATCATATCTTATGACAAACATCCCATCCCTTTTAAGAGAGTCCATTAGATTGTTTCTATCCATCTTATTAAAATAATCAGGAATGCTATCATGAATCACAAAATGCTCATAATCAAATTTAACCCAAGTAGTAAAACTCTTATAACAATCGATATTCTTATTATGTTGTAAATCATAAGAGAAAGAACCCTTCTTAGCCGAAAAAGGTGTAATTGTATCCTTTAGTAAATCACAAATATAAACAGCTGAATAATCCCTTGATAAAGCTTCTATAGCCATATAATAATCAAGCTCAAGACGCTTTTGTTTATCAATATCATTAACTAATAATAATACATTAGTAACATCACCCAAATCATTTCTAACCTTAACAATAAAAGACATCTCTTTCCACTTATCATTAATAGACTTATATTGTAAAGAAATAACATTGTTATTCTTAAGCCTTTGATTAACCGTATTTAAATCAAGAAACTTAATAAAGCTATCCTTAAAATCTTCACTTACAAAATTCTTAAAATGCTCCCCAAAATGATAATCAGCCACACCTTGTTTACCAATAACTGAAGTAAGTGCATCGTAGCCCTTGATTTGTTCATACTCCATACTAACTAAATCAATACGGAAAATAATCGTATATAAAGTAGAAATAGCCGAAATAATCTCATAATTAATTTTAAGCTCATTCATAGCCTCTTCAAGCTTATTATTAGAAGTCAATAATTTCTCATGATCATCCTTAAGACTATCATTGAGCTCTCTTTCAAACTCTAATTCCTTTTCCTTCTCCCTTACTGTTATAGCTGAATGAAGATAATATTCGTTGGCCCAGGAAATAATAATGAAAAAGATAACAGCTACCGCAATAAACGCAAAAATAAACTGTAGTATTAATTCACCCTCTTCTTCATAAATTAAATAACTAAGAGGGTCAATAGAAACACTATGATAATTAAATAATCGACTTAAGAAATGAAAAATAATTGATGCGATTAGAAATAAAAAGAAGCCACCACAAATAACTTGATAATACCATTTAACATTAGTCTTATAGTTATCAATAGTCTTAAAAGTATTTCTAATAGTATCACTATTAAAGAATAAGTAATTTAAATAAACTACTATTCCTGTTAATAAATAAACAATAATAAATTCTAAGATATTACTTGAAACACCATATTCTACATCATAAAATAACATCTTAATAAATAAGGCTAAAGTTAGGGCATGAAATAAAGTAGATATGATAGATATAAAGAAAATACCAATAATAGGCTTTTTAGGATTTCTTTTAAAATATAAAGAAAATAACCATGAGGCAAATAATGCAAACAAAATCTTAGGAATAATTAATAAGATTGAAGAAAAAGGATCACCACTTCTAAAAGGTGAAAAAATAATATCTTGGTATTGAAAAGCTGAAACTGAAGCCTTCCAAATAGAAGTTAGGGCAAATACTATAGAAACTGGAATAGCACCCTTATAGCCAAATAACATAGCTGCCACTATAACTAAGATATGTAAGGTTGTGATTGAAATAGGCTCAACCATAATATAACCAAAATAAGAGAAAGCCAAAACTACTTGTAAACATACAAGTATGATAATGATGTCTCTTCTTTTATTTTTTGAAAGAGTATTTTGATAAAAATCTTGAAAATTAGGCATTACTATTACTATTAACTTTAATTATAGAATAAAAGAGCTTTAATAATTAGTAAAAATGCTAAACTAAGTAGTAGAGGTTAAATATGAAAAAAGGATTTATTATATTTGAAATAATTCTATTAATATTACTAGTAAGTGCTACTGGCTACATTGGCTATAATTATAAAAATATTAAAGAAACTAATGCTTCCTTAAATAGTCAAGTAAATAGTCTAGAACTAGAATTAAGTAATAGTGAAACTAAAGTTAGTGATATTAATACACAAATAGAAGAGAGTTCTAAAAATAATGAAGATAAAGTCAAGGAGTATGAAAAATGGATAAGACACAAAGACAAGCTAAAAGCACTACTTGGCTATTAGGTATTTGTATTCTTGCAGTATTATGCATTATTGTTACCCTTGTTGCCTATAAGTTCTATAAAGATACAAATACTTTAAAAAATAACAATCAAGCTTTGCAAGATAGAATCGCTTCCTTAGATAATCAAATTGAAAACAAAAATAGTGAAGTAGCTACTTTACAAGAAAAGCTAGATTCCATCAACAACATTGATGAATCAATTAACGCTGTAAAAGAAGAATACTTTAAATATGCCGTTGAAGCTGAAAGCTTAGCTAAAAGTGGTGAAGCCGACTTTAAAGTATGTTATCTAACTTTTGATGATGGACCATATCGCAAGACCACACCAACTTTCTTAGATATATTGGATGAAAAAGATGTCTTAGCAACCTTCTTCCTATTAGAAAAAGAAGGAGTAGATGATTTATACTTTAGAGAAATGTATAGTTGTCATACACTAGGAAATCATACAGCCAGTCATGCCATATCTGGTTATACTTATTCAAGCGAAGAAAACTTTATTAATGATATAAAAGAAAATAGAGAATTTATTCAAAACCTACTAGGCTATACTACTGAAGTAATGCGCTTCCCTGGTGGCTCGCCACAAGCTACTTATTCAGGACTTGATAAAAGTAAGATTGTACAAGAACTAGTTGATATGCACTATGGCTATGTTGATTGGACGCTTACTACTGGTGATGGTGATTCAGTATTAGAACCCGATGAATTCTTGCATAACGTCATCGACTATTCCAGTAAGTTCAATACGCTAATTGTCCTTATGCATGACTATAGCGCTAATACAGCCGCTTGCCTTGGGGAAATGATAGATGAACTATCAAATCAAGGATTTATTTTCTTACCTTTAAGCTATAATGCAACAGCGGTTAAAAAACAATAAAGATGAGCATAAAAAACTCATCTTTTTTTAAAGTCTACTTAAAGTCTACTTTCAAAGTCTACATTACAATCCAAATGCCATCACGCTTAGAGCCTTTTCTTTCAAGTAAATGATAATCTTGAAGTTTAGCACAAATCTTTTTGACACCACCAAGACTTAGACCAACGATTTTTGAAACATCCTCAAGTGAAGCCTTGCCATCATTTGCTAAGGCATCATAAACTTTCTTTTGATTTTCATTTAGTCCCTTTTTTTGCAAAGCAAGCTTCTTACGCGCAATAATTTCCGGTCTATCAAAGGCTAAAGGCAAAGTAACCTTTAACATTCCATCATCAAAAGAAAAGACATCACGACCATATTTTTCAACAATCGTTGGAACACCATGTCCACTTTGTTCAGCGAAATGCGCTGCAATAAAGATAGTAAGAAGGCTTTTATTAATAGGCATACTTGTGCCATTAAAGAAACCTTCTTTTGACAAAGCAAATGGTAAACCACCATAAGAAATAATCTCAATACGATCATCAAATAAGTGTATTGAAGGCGGAATAGCGTTATTCCAATCATTATGTAAACAAGCATTAATCCACGCTTCTCTAAAACTAGAAAAATCAAATAAATATTCTTCTTTTCTTAAACTGCTATTTAAATCAACATTAGTTGTATTAATTGATTCAAAATAACTCATAACCTCCGATATTGAAACCAATAAACACTTTCCACCATATTCCGTTCTTCTTGACATGACGGTTTTATCTAAACCATCAAAAGTAACAACTTTAATGGAAACCTCATTTTCATCAGACAATAAATAGGCATTTATATTAAATTTACCATCTCTATTTAACAAACCATAGTTATTATAAAATTCCTTATTAGCCTTAGGATGGATGCCACTTCCAGCTAATATCGCAAAAAAGGCTTTAAAGGATAAATTCTGCTTAGGCGAAGTTTTTTGACGAATAATATCGCTATCAGAAGAAGCCAACATTTTTCTTAAAACATCGTTAGAGGCTTGTTCATCCGAAGAAACATTGCGAATATAATATCTTCCATCAAAAGAATAAGGTGCATCAAAACCGGTTGCCGAAACCTTTATATACTTTTTATCATCATCTCTTAATTCTTCGATATCAGCATAAATTCTAGGCTCAATCTTATCTCTGATTCTATTGCGAATGTCCATCAAAGTATTCTTGCCAATAGAAAGTCCACAGATATCACCATCATCATTTACACCAAAATAAACTGTTCCACTGCCACTTTTATTAAGCATTGCCGTAATCGACTTAAGCCCCTTATCTAGTTGACCCAAACCCTCTTTAAACTCTTGATTTTCATTTTCCATTCCAAGATTTAACATATTATCACCTACTTTAACCACTTAAAGTATACTATAAAGTCTACTTAAAGTCTACTTTCAAAGTCTACCATTTAAAAAGCGATCATTTGATCGCTACGCTAAATTAAAATCCTCAAGCTTAAGTTCACTGATATCATCATCAGGATTATCCAATAATCTATTAGCTTGTTTTAAGATGGCTTCCTCAACCTTGTTTCTAGCAAGTCGACCATTGCCGCTATTTGGATCATCCTTGCCCTGAATAATTGTATAGTAATCAGTTAAAGGCTTAATAGCCTCATCACTTATTACATAACCCTTAGACTTGGCGATGCTTTTAGAAATTAAAGTCATTTCCTCACCACTATAATCATCAAAATGAATAATATTGGCAAATCTGCTCTTTAAACCACTATTAGCCGTCAAAAACTCTTCCATTTCCTTAGAATAGCCAGCTAATATAACGATTAAATCATCACGATGATCTTCCATACCTTTTACTAAAGTATCAATTGCTTCTAGTCCAAAAGAATCATCTTTACCTCTATATAATGAATAAGCCTCATCAATAAATAAGACACCACCCAAAGCACTATTAATCACATCCATGGTTAAAGGAGCCGTATGGCCAACATATTTACCAACTAAATCAGCACGTGTTACTTCAACTAATTGGCCTTGTTTTAAAATGCCACAAGCCTTCATCATACGCGAAACAATACGGGCAATAGTTGTCTTACCAGTACCAGGATTACCCGTAAAAATCATATGCTTGCTTACTTCTGAAGTCTTAAGACCCTTTTGTTTTCTAATTTGTGTAATCTTAATATGATTTTCTAAAGACAATAAGTAATCCTTAACACTCTTAAGTCCTACTATTTCATCAAGTTCCTTTTGAATCTCTTCTCGCTCTTTAGAAGAATCATCACTAATCTCTAAATCAAAAGTCTTTTCATTAAAGATGGCCTTGATAGTATCATCATATTTAATAGTTAAAACATCAATATCATTATTAGCTAAAGTAATATTAACTAAATTAGTATAAATACGATCAATTATAGGAGTTAAAGAATCAACTCCATCATTTGGCTCGTACTTGCTTAACAAATAATCTTTAATACTCTTATCAATAACTAAATCAAGTTCGAATTGGGTTTCACTTCTTTTTTCTAAATCATTAAGCAAATTATCAATAATCTTACCAACAGCCTCATCAGATAATTTAACGGTTTCAATTTTATCCTCAACCTTATCTACAAAAGACTTACCAAAGACATCCATTAACTTACTTGGACTATCGCTTGTAAGGAAAACCAAAATCTTGCCATTACCATCTAAGTGGTCAATAACATCCTTACTAAGCTTGCTAGTAGCTTCTTGAAGTTGATTGTTCACAAAAGTGTATCTTTGATTTAAAACAACCTTACCATTTAATACAAGCTCACTTAACATCATATTAAAAACAGGTGAACTCTCTTTAAAGTTTTCTACTAAAATAATTGGATTTCTTCCACTTAAGGCAACATACAAGTCTTGTAAAAACAATATCTCTTGGCTACTAGATTGATATCTTTTCATATCCAAAGTAGCTACTTCACACGACGTAGTTAAACCATACTTGTGTAAAAGTTCCCCAATACTAGAAACTAAAAGATGGCGTCCAGTACCATTAGAACCATAGACAACAATAGAATTTTTAATAAGCTTAGGATTACTACCTACTACATAAGGTCTTCTAAAAGCCATTGTAAGTTTTTCACAAGCATCATCTTGACCGATTATCTTACCCTTTAAATCAGCTTCAATCTTATCAAAAACTTCTTTAGAGCCCTTACCTACTACAACAGTATCAGGTACTTCTATCTTAGTATCAAAATCCTTTTCCATTTGGCTTTTAACACCAGCCAAATAATCATCACTATAAGTATTATTATCTTTAAGAAGGTCATCAATACCCTTCTTATTCTCATTCATTAGCTTATTTAATTGTGCCTCAGTCTCATTAATAATCTTTAAAGAATCCTGCACATTAACATTTCTACGTCTATTTAAAACTTCATCTAAAAGTTTTTCTCTCTCGTCCCTATTCATTAACCCAACTCTTTCAATAATTCTTGATAAATCTTCTTACTAATAAGTTCCTTTGATTTAAATAAAGCCTTAGAAACATACTCTAAACCATCATAATAACCATTTGCATAATAATCACTAGTCTTATTAGCTAAACGATTGTTAAGCTCATCATTTACTTGTCCCTCAACAACATATAAATCCTTAGCGTTATTCTTAACAATCATATAATACTTACTTAAAGCATCTTTATGACCCTTTTCGTAATCCTCATTATTATTACTACCATAATCAACTTCCGCTAAGATATTAAAGAAACAATCGCTACGATTATCAAACGGTCTTATTTCCTTAGGAAAACTAGGCTTAGAAACTGGCCTAATCTTATTTTTTAAATCAGCTAAATTAACATTACGCTTACTAGTATTAACACTCTTACCGTTATCTTCAACATGTAAATTAATATCGCTTTTATCTTCTTTATCAATTGAATCAAGAATATTATAGATTTCCTCAATTTTAGAATTATCCGAAATCTTATTCTTATTTAACTGCTCAACTAACTTATAAATATCTTGATCAGCCACTACTTTTTACCTCCAAAAGGATTCTCACCATAGCCATCCTTTTTTAGCAAACTCTGTAAAGTATTCATATCCGCATTGATATTCATATAATCATCTTCTTGCATACTAGAACAAATAGTCTTTAAAGCCTCATTAATCAAAACAATTGTCTTAATAAGTTGAGCCTCGCACTTACTAAAGTCCTCACCATGAACTGGTGCATCCTGTAGCTTCTTATATTTCTCTAAAGCACTAGTTAAAATAGGCAAATAGTAATCATATAATTTAGAAACCTTAGTATCATCACTATGCGTTTCGCTTAAAATATCAATTTGCTTAAGCAAATCACAAGTTTGATACAAACCATTAGTAATCTCTTCTTGAGGGATAGCTCTATTTAATTCATCAATCTTATCAATATACTTGTTGGCATCCGATAGCTTTTCCTCTTTTTTAATCTCAACAGTCTCAACACTTGTCTTTAATACATCATCAGACTTAGTAGAAAATACCAACAATAAGTCCATAATCTTATTATAGACATCAGGATAGTTATACTTAAATTCTGATAACTTACAAATCTTCTCATCCTTATAAGCCAAAAATAATTGATCAGCTGTCGTAAACTTACCATTGGTAGTTAAAGTAACACCATCAATTACCGGCAAAGATACATTATTCTTAAAATAACTATTAAGTTTCTTATCAATCTTATTAAGTTCAGGTACTGACATTTTACTTACATAAGTACCCTCATTACTTTGCTTTGTAACGCGCGTTCCATTATAAGAATTTGTATTATCACCCTTTTTCGCAAACTTATAAATCAAATATCCTGCTACACCAACAGGCAAAAGAAAAACTAAAAGGGAAAACACACCAGTTAATATTTCACCAAAAAACGCAAAAAATAGAATTAGGAAGAATAACCCTCCTCCCACATCAAATCGACCTCTTCTCATATGAGTTATTATACAATAATTTATGAGTTATAATGAAAGCGGAGGTAAATTATGAACACTTTTGATAATACGATTAAAAAGATGCAAGACATCATCAACAACATTCAAGATGCCTGTGATAAAAAACTAAAAGAAGCTGATAGCGAAACAGCTGAGAAACTAAAATCTGTTTCAAACAAAACAATTGATACAATCAATGAGGCTAGTGTAAAGCTTAAAGGTGTGGTTGATAAAATCTCTGATGAAGAAGAACTAAGCAAATTCTTAGATAGAGTTTTAGAGAAATGCGATAAGGCTGCAAAGTATGCATACTACAAATTTGATGAAATTCTTCCTACCGTAAAAGAAGAAAAAGTCAAAGTAGAAGACGATACAAAGAGCACTATGGAAAAATTCTTAGACAATGAAAATGTTAAGAGCGCTGTAAATATGGCCAATAGCTTAAAAGATAGCTTTATGGAATTTATGAATAAGGAAGAAACTAAGGAAGCTATTGAAAATGTTAAAAAGAGCGCCATTAATGTAGCTGATAAAGGACTTGATACTTTAATCAAAGCACTTGATAAAGCTAAGGAAGCCCTAGATAATTCAAATAGTGAAAACAAAAATCAGGAATAATAATCCTGATTTTTTATCCTCTTAGAATTGGTGAAACACGTTTATAAAGCAAGTAAGTAATAACACTGATTATTACACCCTTACAGAAATTAAACGGTACCGTACAAAATAAGATAAGTGTAAGCAAAGAGTTTACACTCTTAAATATGGCATTGCCCATTGAAACAATCGCTTCTAAAGGAATGTTCATAAATTTAACATAAGCTGGCACTAGAATAAAGTAATTAGTAAGGCCACCTACAAGCATTAAAGTCAAAGTAGCACAAATAAGTGATTTAATGGCACCCTTTTTAGTATGTTCCTTCTTATAAATAAGACATGCACATAAAGTAAAACTACCATCCATGATAAAAGCCGCAAACTCGCCCACAAAAGCTGTCGTTGTACCATTTAGAATAATGGAAATCAAAACCTTTACAAGACACACTAAGATACCTGCAATAGGCCCTAGCGCATAGCCAGCTAAAAGTGGTGCCACAAGTGATAAATCAACTTTGTAAAATGGTGGTGCAATGGGAAGTGGAAACTCCAGCAACATCAAAACACCAGCTAGTGCCCCAAGTATGGCCACTACACAAACAAGACGAATAGTTGAATTAGTTTTCATAAAATAAAAAAATCTCCTTCCATCCAGACTTTACTGTCGCCACTTGAATTTCACAAGTTCAGCTTACGCTCGTGGGGTATACCACCGATCGGGAATCGCACCCTGCCCTAGAAAACTGTCTTTATTATATACACGCTATATAGTTTTTAAAACAAAAAATTATGGTTTAGAAAATAAAAACGGATTTTCAGTAGTTATTTTCCATTTTTCACCTTTTTTGGCCATTTTTAGAAATTATCAACGTATTATCCGTTTTTATTTCTTATGATAGTAATCATATAACTCATTTTTAGAAACATGATACTTTTCACTTACAAGCTTAATAGCTTCTTTTGTTTTGATATTATCATCAACTAGTTTATCAACTTCTTTTTTTAATATAGAAAAATCAACTTCCTCTTCTTCCTTTTTAAAACCTTCAACAATCAAAACTAGTTCACCCTTAAATTCTTCAACCTTACAAAGATCACTTAGATTTCCCCTTAGATATTCCTCATGAATCTTAGTAAGTTCTCTTGCCACAACAGCCTTTCGATCGCCAAACACTTCTAACACTAATTTAAGGGTCTTATTAATGCGATGAGGAGCCTCATAGAAAATAATGGTATACGGAAACTCTTTTAATTCCTCTAGTTCTTTTCTAGCGCTAGAACTTTTAGCATTTAAAAAACCATAGAATAGATAATGATTAGTAGGAAGGCCACTGGCCACCAAGGCGTTAATTGCAGCATTAGGTCCACTTACCGTATTGATGCTATAACCTTTTTTAATTACTTCATTAACTAAAACATAACCAGGATCGGATAATAACGGGTATCCTGCATCACTTACTAAAGCCACATCATCACCATTGTCTAAACAATTTAAGATATCTATACAAGCCTTTTCTTCATTAAAATTATGATAAGCAATCATCTTAGTATGAATATCAAAATGACTTAATAGTTTAATCGTATTACGCGTATCTTCACACGCAATAAGCTTAACACTTTTAAGTGTTTCAATCACTCTAGGAGAAGCCTCATTTAAATTGCCAATGGGCGTTGCAACCAAAAAAAGTGTCACCTTATTCACTGACACTTTCCTCTTCCTTTTTCTTATTATTTGCCATAGGCTTTAGCACTTTACCTTTTTTCATTAACTCATCCAAGCTAATGAAAATCGCATGGTTAGCATTCTCAAGTTTGCAATTACGCGCAATAACATTCATTGAAGTAAGCTTATATCTTTCGTTTTCATATTCAATATTGGAATTCATCTTCGGTAAGTCTTTTCTTAAATCCTTATAAGCTTCATCTTCATATTTTAAACAGCACATTAAATTGCCACATTGTCCAGATAATTTAGAAACATTTAAAGCTAAAAGTTGATTCTTGGCCATATTGATTGAAATGCGATCAAATTCGCTTAGATATTTAGCACAACAAAGTTCTCTACCGCAAGTGCCAATACCTGATACAATCTTAGCCTTATCTCTTGTGCCAACTTGTCTTAAATCAATACGACACTTAAACATATAAGCCAATACTTTAAGTAGTTCTCTAAAATCAACACGATCATCAGCTACATAAGTAAAAGTAATCTTGTTTCGATCTAGTGTATACTCAGCCGAAATAACATTCATACCCAAATTAAGCTTATCAGCCTCTTTTTGACACTTTTCCTTAGCCTCTTTACAATCTTCGATATTTTGATTGTAATGTTTTAAATCCTCGTTATTAGCCTTTCTAACAATAGGCTTAATTTCCATTGAAACATTTGGTTTATCAAAAGGCTCAGCTATGACCTTAGCATACTCCACGCCTCTTTGGGTCTCAACAACAACTCCATCATCCATCTTAATAGTAGGATCAGTGGTTGAAAAAGTATATGTTTTGTTCGTAGCTTGAAAACGAACGGATAGATATTTAATATTTTCACTCATATATTTATGATAGTATTTCAAACGCGATTTGGTCAAACAATAAGTTTCGATTTATCGGCAAACTAGTCTTATCCTTGGCCCTTAAAAAGATATCCAATAACTTATTAATATCACTATTTCTTAAAATAGCTAAGTACTCATTATATTGTTTATCATCAACTTTGCAATCATTTAAACCATCATGAATCATCTTAAGCATAATAGAAAGAAAATAATCGCTACATTGTTTAAAATTCTCTTTACTAACACAACTATAAAAATCTCTAGAAAATAGTACTGGAATATACTCTTTATTGTTTAAATTATCAATTAGCTTATAAGCGTATTCCTTACCATTTAAATAAGCCTCATCATTGACATCAATATCCACAAGCTCATGTTTAATATCACTTAGTAAATAAGCATCAATATAATCAAAGCCCTTATTCTCATATTCTTTAATCAAATAAGAAAAATCTTTAGTCACAAAAGGAATCTTCTCACATCGACTAATAATTGTTTCAAGTAAAGTATCAATGTTATCACTTATAAAAATGCCATAGGTATGATCATTACTAGGCTCTTCCATAAACTTAAGAAGCATATTAATGCCCTTGGCACTAATATTATTAATATTATCGATAATATAAACTTTCTTACCACTAGACTCTAAAGAAGTTCTTGAAAATTCAGACATAATATTTTCAATATCCTCTTTTTTAATTGAACCCTTATAACCATCGATATAGATAACATCAAAATAAAGATTATTCTTTATTCTTCTACAAGTGTTGCAAGTCTCACACGCAAAATCATTCTTGCCCTCAACTATACTTTGAGCCAACAAAAAAGCTACATCTTTCTTAAAAGGATTTAAATCGCCATAAAACAAATAACTATGGGCAATATGGCCACTATTTAAATCATTCTTTAAACTAAGATAAGCTATAGCCTCTTTTTCTTTTAAAACATCCTTAATCATCTATTAAATCCATTATAATAGATAAACAATCACTTACAACCTTTTCTACATCATTAGACGCATCAACAATCTTGGTATCCTTAAACTTATCAAGAACCTCTTTATAGCCCTCATTAACTAAATGATGGAAATTAATGGACTCGCTATCAAGTCTATCCTTACTGCTTCTTTGATTAATACGCTTTTGACCAAGCTGTTCATCAATATCTAAATAAATAGTTAAATCAGGCATATGGCTTTCAATCGCAAAGTTATTAATATCTAAAATGCCATCATAACCAATTCCTCTAGCCTTACCTTGATAAGCTAAAGAAGAAAATAAGAAACGCTCACAAATAACAATCTTGCCCTCATTTATAGCTGGCAAAACCTTTTGTACAAGATGCTGCCTTCTGCTAGCCGCATAAAGTAAAGCTTCCGTTCTAGCATCCATGGCAGTATTTTTAGGATCTAAAATTACATTACGAATTTGTTCCGCAATATCAATGCCACCAGGCTCCCTAGTATGAACAATATCAAAGCCCTTCTCTTTTAAAAGTTCACATACTCTTAAGGCAACCGTGGTCTTACCAGAACCATCCGGACCCTCAAATACGATAAATTTTCCCTTATTCATTAATTCAATTTCTCTCTTTTTGGCTTAAAGGTCTTATCAAAAGCGTCAATAATGCGCTTTTTAACTGCCTCATATTCGTCATAGCTTAGCTCAATATTACCAGGAGCGATAACTTTAATAGAAGGAGAAGACAAATTAAATTCATCCTCATCTTCTTCCATTAATGCATCATAAATATCAATAGGCAAAAGTGCATACTTAGCACTGCCATTTTCCATGATATATAAAGTATCGTCCTTATCTATACTAGCTAATTCATTTTTAATGCCATCTAATTTTTTAATATCTATTTCCATAACACATTTATTATATATACAAAACAATTTAGTACAAATTAATTGAGTGCTAAATTTACAACTAATTGATTACCTTAATATTACTATTTTCTAGTTGTCTTTTAGACTCCATAAGCCAATCAAAATTAGCCTTATTACCCATTACATACAAATTTTCAATTAAATTGTTATAAGCATCCTTAGATAACATAACTACATTCTTATTTTCTTTTCTTTTAACAAGTATGGTCTCTTGTTTATACACAGCCATATCCATATATGCCTTCATGTTATCTTTTAAATCACAATAATTAATCTTTATCATATTATCTAATTAAGAAAGCAATTGTTCTTCCTTGTTTTTACCACACCAAGAGAAGAAGAAAGGAATTGCACAAATGCTAGGATAACAATAAGATATCGCACTACGCATTTGATTAGCCTCTGGGCTTTTATCAGAATCCATCTCCCAAATATGATCAATATAATTAGCCTTAGGATAAGTAGAAATAAAAGTCGAAAGAACTTCTTTTGCCTTAATCTCATCCTCATGCTTTAAGCAAGTCACAATAAGGAAGATATAACAAGCTGGATCTTTAAAACTATCATTTAAATACAAATCATATAAATGATCCAAATCCTCAATTTGACTATAATAGAATACTTTCATATCTATATATTTATTAATCGCATTTTTGTCTAAGTCAAGTAAAACATCTGCCACCTTTATAGCCTTTGTATAATTATGAATAGAAGACAAGAAATCACAATAACAATTCAAAATAAACAATAAGGCATTTTGATGATACTTTGATAGTTCATTAAAACCAACCGTCGCATTAAGCATCTTATTGAAGTAATATTGTAAAGTTACATCATTAGATAACTTATAAGAAACATAAAACGCTTCTACACAATATGGATTTTGTTCAAGTACACTTAACGCCCTATCATCAATTTCATCAATACCACTAAACATATCATAAACAGATTGTTTATCATCATCGGGCATCGAAGGATCAAAAATATAAGTTGTACTGTTATATTCCTTGAAAAAATCATTGAAATAAATTCGGCACTCTTCTCTTTTTTTATTCGCAGTATCAAAAACTAATTGTTCAAAACTATACATTTAAACCTGCCATTTCCATGTGCATCATAAGCGCGATTGTCTTGCCATCATCAATAACACCAGACTTAATCATATCCTTGATTTCCTTAGCTGAATACTTCAACGGTTCAATACGCTCATCCTTATCAAAATGCGTGCCAACCATTTCGCCTACTTCACCATAATATAAGTAAATCTTCTCCGAACAATATCCACAAGTTGGAATAACATAACCAAACTTTTGAACATTAACTGCCTTATAACCTAATTCTTCTTCACATTCTCTTATGATGGCAATATCGGGATCCTCACCCTTTTCAATCTTACCAGCACAAAATTCAATCATTTCTTTTTCTAAAGCATAACGATATTGTTTAACCATAAAAAACTTACCATCTTTATCCTTTAAGGCAATACAAACACCGCCATTATGGTAAACAACCTCTCTTTTAGACATTGTACCATCATCAATCATTACATCATCACATACAACATGAATGATCTTACCATTATAAATTTCATTTCTCTTTACTTGTTTTTCCATATTTCTCCTTCCTATACAAGAATCTTTGTATATATTATTATTACTAATTTTTCTTAAAATTCCTTACTTTTTTAAAAAAAGAAGAGTACTAAACAGTACCCTTCAACAATTCCTTTGCCTTAAGTAAACCATTTAAGCAAGCCTCAACATTAATGATAGTATTATCATCATTTTCATAAAGATTGCTTGCAAACTTAATCTCCTTAAATTCCTTATATAAAGGCGAATCCTTACCATAAGTCTTCTTTAAATAGTTATCCATATTTCCATAGAAACAAAGAAACTCATAAGAATTGTACTTTACATCATGCTTAACCAAATAATCAATCTGCTTATTTAAAGTAGTAAGTTCATCCATTACGCATTTTCCTTATCAGAAGAATCTTCGGCATTTACGTCAATGACCTTTTCATCTTCTTCCTTCTTAATAAGTTTACCATCCTTTACAATTAAATCACCACTTAATACTTTCTCAATTTCCTCAGCCGTAATTGTCTCTTGAGCAATTAAAGCCTCAGCAATCTTAATTAAATCGTCCTTATGTTCATTGATAATCTTCTTAGCAAGTTCATGACAAGAATCAATAATCTTTCTAACCTCAATATCAATTTCATAGGCAACCTGACTACTTGCATTAGCAGGTGAATTATAATCTCTGCCTAAGAATACCGTCGAATTATCACTATTATATTGAACAGGACCTAAATCAGACATGCCATATGTTGTAACCATGTCCTTAGCAATTCTAGTAGCCTGTTGAATATCGTTACTTGCACCAGTAGTAATATCATCAAAGAAGATTTCTTCAGCAGCTCTACCACCCATATAAGAAGTAATAGTATCCACTAGTTCTTTCTTAGAATTTAAAATCTTTTCCTTACGAGGCGTAATTAAGTTATAACCACCCGCATTACCACGAGGAATAATGGTAACCTTTTGAACAATAGCACCATCTGGTAAATTTAAACCAACAATCGCATGACCTGCCTCATGATATGCCACTAACTTCTTAGTATGTTCATCATAAGTTCTACTCTTTTTAGCAGGGCCCATCATAACTCTATCAATAGCTTCATCAATTTGTGGTGTCTCAATAATATTCTTCTTTTCTCTTACGCTCAAGATAGCAGCTTCATTTAAAACATTTTCAAGATCAGCACCAGAGAAACCTGGAGTACGTCTAGCTAAAGCCTCTAAGTCAACATCACTAGCGATCTTCTTATTACGTGCATGAACCTTTAAGATAGCCTCTCTGCCCTTTAAATCAGGTAAAGAAACCGTAATTTGTCTATCAAATCGACCTGGTCTTAAAAGAGCTGGATCTAGTACATCTGGTCTATTTGTAGCCGCAATAACAACGACACCGCTATTATCTGACATACCATCCATCTCAACTAACATTTGGTTAAGAGTTTGTTCTCTTTCATCGTGGCCACCACCCATACCGGCACCACGTTGTCTACCTACCGCATCAATTTCATCAATAAAAATCATACAAGGAGCAGTAGCCTTAGCTTGTTTAAACATATCTCTAACTCTACTAGCACCAACGCCAACAAACATTTCCACGAAATCAGAGCCACTTATTGAATAGAAAGGTACATCAGCCTCACCAGCTACCGCCTTAGCAAGTAATGTCTTACCAGTACCAGGGGAACCAACCATTAAGATACCCTTTGGAATTCTAGCGCCCATAGCCGCAAACTTTTTAGGTGTCTTTAGATACTCAATAATTTCAGCCATTTCTTGTTTTTCTTCATCACAACCGGCAACGTCCTTAAATCTAACCTTAACATTATCTTCTTTACGAGCTCTTGACTTAGAAAATTCAAAGGCCTTATTATTGCCATTGACAGCCCCCATCTTAGAAATCATCAACATGCCAAGTCCAGCAAAGATGACAATTGGTAAGATAGAACTTAATAAAGTTAAAACAATGCTGCTTTGATTAGCGTCCTCAATTGTAACAGAAGCCTCAGACTTATCAAGCTTAGACAATAAGTCATCAACACTCATATCCGTCTTAGCTACATCACTTCTAAAAGTCTTAACCACACCATTTTCTTCATAAGTACCTACAACTGAAACAATGTTATCATTAACCGTTAAATCAGCTTCTCTAATAACCTGTGAATCTAATAATTTGTTAAGTTCAGTATAGTTTATCGTTGTAGTAGCACTTTGTGAAATAGGATTTGTAAAAAATAACGCAATAAGAAATGCTACTGCAATAAGATAAGGAATAAAAGAACCAGGATTAGGTTTTTTATTTTTTGTTTTATTCATCAATAACCTCCAACTAGATTGCTTCCTCTTTAATAACGCCTACAAAAGGAAGATTACGGTATTTTTGATTATAGTCTAGTCCATACCCAATAACGAATTCATCTGGTACTTCAAAACCAATATAATCACCTTTAATACTCTTTTCTCTTCTTGATGGCTTATCTAATAGAGTCACAATTTTAATATCTTTAGCCCCCTTGGCCTTAAACATTTCAATAACTTTATCAAGAGTCTTACCTGTATCAATAATATCTTCGACAATAAGTACATCTCTATCAATAACTGGAGATTCAACATCCTTAATTATCTTAACCTCCATAGAATTTGTTCCACTATAACTAGAAACATCCATGAAATCAATCTCCAAATCAACTTCCATCTTCATAACAAGATTCATCATAAAAGGAACAGAACCCTTTAGTAAACCTACTACCATCGGAACAGTATTACGCTTACGATAATATTCATCTATTTCCTTGGCAATCTCACTACTTCTTTTTTCTATTTCTTCTTCACTAATTAATATCTTTTTAACATCCTTATGCATAATGCCACCTCGTTTAACTTTATAATTTTATCATATACAATATATCATTTTGTGCATAATGATGTATATCACAGCCTATTTTTGGCACAAGAATAGCACTACCATCTTTATTAAACATAATTGGCCACATCTTCCTATCCTTGCTAGAAATCTTGCGATCGATAAAGAAACGATTGATTTTCTTAGTACCATAACGCAACTTAATACTATCTCCTGTTTTATAGTTTCTAATAGTAATAGGAAAATCACTTTCTTTTAAACAAACAGCCTCAACGCTACTACCTTTTTTAGAAATCTTAAAATGTTTAGTCTTAAAATATTCAATCTTATCTAAAACAAAACAATAGTCTTCTTCCTTTTTATAAGCTAAAAGATAACCATATTCCTTACAAAAATAAGTATCACCAATTAAAACTTCAAAACCCTTTGACTCTTTTATTTGTCTAATTAATTCATTAGCCTCTTTTTTAGAAATACCAATCCCAACAAAATATCTAAGAAGCCTAATCTTATCATCATATTCAAGAAATTGTTCAACAGGAATCTTATCTCTACCATCAATAAAAGACTTGGCCTTCTTATTTAACAATTCATTCTCTTTATTAAGATCCCTTATCTTTCTAACTAAAGCATTCTTTTCCTTAATTGACATCCTATCAATTACTTCATGCCTTATCTTATTGCGCGTAAAATCATCCCCTAAATTAGACTCATCGATTCCATATTCAATATTATTTTTCTTACAATAATCTTCCAATTCTTTTTTAGTCTTAGAAAGTAAAGGCCTTTTAACCTTAATCCCAAATATTTCTACACTACTTTTAAGGCCATAATAATAAACTTGGCTATTACGTTTTTCTTGCATAAGATAAGTTTCAATCAAATCATCCTTTTGACGGGCAATTAAAACACAATCTAAATGATATTCATTAACTAAATCTTTAAAGAATTCATAACGAAAAATACGGGCTCTTTCTTGAAAGTTACCTGAACTTTCAACATAATCTTCCTTAAAAAAAGGAATATTATATTTTAAACAAAAATCTCTTACGATGTTTTCATCTCTTAAAGCACTATCACGATGATGATAATTAACATGAGCTACATAACACTCATATTTATCTTTAACCATGTCTAAAAGAGCCATTGAATCAGGCCCACCAGATACCGCCACTAGTACTTTCTTTTTAACATCACTCATAATTTTAAAAAGGCTTGAAAAATCAAGCCTAAACATTAAACATTAAACTTAAAGAAGATAACATCCCCATCTTTAACCAGATATTCTTTACCTTCTTGTCTTACCTTACCGGCTTCCTTTAATTTAGCCTCCGACTTATAAACCATCATATCATCATAAGCGTAAACTTCCGCCTTAATAAAACCTCTTTTAAAATCAGTATGGATAACACCAGCACAATCAGGAGCCTTCATACCATCTATAAAGGTCCAACCACGACATTCATCTTTCCCAACCGTAAAGAAAGTCTTTAGACCAAGTGTCTTATAAGCTTTTAAAATAAGTTCATCAAGACCAGAATGATTAATACCCAAATCCTCTAAGAAAGCTAGTTTATCTTCCTTACTTAAATCCGATAATTCTTCTTCAATATGGGCACTAATAGCTACAACCTCACTGCCTTCTTTAGCCGCATATTCTTTTAAAGCAACAAAGTGCGGATTACTATCAGGATTGTTAATCTCTTCTTCCTTGATATTACCAATATAAATAACTGGCTTACCCGTTAAGAAACAAAATTGTTTAATATAAGCCTTTTCTTCCTCATTAAAATCCAAATTACGAACTAAAACAGACTTGCCTAAGGCCTCATGAATACGCTTAAGAATATTATATTCAAAAACAGCCTCCTTGTCCTTAGTAGTCAAAGCCTTTTTCTCTACCTTTGAAATTCGATTTTCACAAGTAGCCATATCAGCCATAATTAATTCATAATTAATAATCTCAATATCGTCAACCGGATCAATACGATTATAAACATGTTGAATATCATTATCCTCAAAACATCTTACAACATGACAAATCGCATCAACTTCCCTAATATTAGCCAAGAACTTGTTACCAAGTCCCTCACCAGTACTAGCCCCTTTTACAAGACCAGCGATATCGGTAAATTCAAAAGTTGTGAAAATAGTCCTTTCTGGTTTAAATATTTCTGCTAAGTTAATAAGTCTTTCATCCTTAACCTCAACAATACCCACATTAGGCTCAATTGTTGCAAAAGGATAGTTAGCAGCCTCAACCCTTGAATTTGTAATAGCGTTAAATAATGTTGACTTACCAACATTTGGTAGTCCAATAATTCCTGCAGTTAAACTCATATAATTAGTTTATCACAATGCAAAGATCATTAGAAACAAAGGCACTGACACGATACCTAAAATATTAGAGATGACCGCCATACTAGCACCAAGACTTGTATCATAGCCAAAGGCTGATGGAATAACGATAGTATTAAGGCCTAAAGGCATAGCGCAAATAAAGATTAATAAGGTAATTACCGTACTATCTAAACCACACAACTTAGCACCATACAATAACACAAAAGGTAAAATTAAGCATCTAATAAAAGTAAGCAAATAAACACGCTTATTAGTAAGTAACGATTTAATATCATAGCCGCCTATTACAATACCCGTTAGAAGCATAGCCATTGGTGAGAAACAATTTGCTAAACTATTTAAAGTGTTACTAATAAAAGAAGGTAATGTAATACCGCTTAAGCCAATTATCATACCAATAACCATTGAAACAACAATAGGATTAATTAATCTTTTAAAAGAAAACTTTTCTTTGCCAGCAGTAAGCCAAATATAACCAATTGAAAAAGCCACAATATTAAGTGGCAAAGAAAAAATTAAATACTTGTATAACATTTCATCACCATATAAAGAAAGCACTAAAGAATTACCCATAAAAGAAAAGTTTACTACTGTCAAAGAATAAACAAAGATGCCCTTCTCTTGTTTAGTAGGCTTAAATAATGGTGTCAAAAGATAAGCTATTCCAATCTGTAATAATACAAAAAATAGGCCATATAAAAGTAAGTTCATATTATTAGTCAAACTAGTAATATTACAATTACTAGAAAAAGACTTAATTAATAAAGCAGGAATCAAAATAAGATTCTCAAGCTTAGAAATAACTGTTTCACTACCTTCGGGAAGTAATTTCTTCTTCTTTAAAAAATAACCAATTAAGATACAAAGAAACAGAAACAACATCTGATTTAAAGTTGAAATAAACATATTACCCCCTACTCATATTGTAAAAACGCTATAAATTCACCAAATCTAGGCAAAGAAAATTCTATCACGCCAAATTATATTTCGTAAATTTGCTTCTTTTACATCTTTTAATTTCTTTTACATCTTTTTACATCTCTTTACATGTTTTATTTTCTTTTACATCTATTTACATCTTACCAAAAAGAAAAGACCAATTTCTTGATCTTTCTAAAACATAAAATAAACAAGAGTAACAATAATACCAGTCAAAGCTCCCATAAAAACTTGCAAATGAGTATGGCCAACAAATTCCTTAAGTTTTTCATCATCGATATGGGTATTAGCCATCTCCTCAATGATTTGGGTAATACTCTTAATAACTAAAGCTTGCTTACCAGTCTCGTATCTAACGCCTGAGGCATCATGCATTACCACAATCGCAAATACCAAAGCTAAGTCAAAGATAGAAGTATTAAAGCCCTCTGTAATACCAATTGATAAGGCAACACTTGTTACAACAGCCGAGTGACAACTAGGCATACCACCATCACCCATTAACCTTTTAAGGTCAATTTTTTTATATACTATCGCATGCGTAATTGTCTTAGATACTTGCGCTATTAGCCAAGACAATATCGCCACAATAATCACTCTATTACTTAAAAAGTCGTTAAACATTAAACACTCCTTTGTTTATAAGTGTACTCCTTTTTAATGTCCCCTTCTATATCCTTCCAAGTAAATTTATCATCCTCTATAAGCATATAACCATGCCAAGAATTTTCCTTAGGAATAGTAATTGAACCTGGATTCATATAAATATAATCATCATGAATGCTAAGTTTAGGTACATGGCTGTGACCACACAATAGAATAAAGTCCTTATTCATTAAAGGTGGATTATTATCACACTCATGATGGCCATGCGTAAGATATAAAGTAAAATAATCACTTTCAATAAGCACATGATCAGTCAATACTGGAAACTCTAGTACCATTTGATCAACTTCTGCTTCACAATTGCCTCTAACACAAACAATATCTTTCTTTAAAGGATTCAAAAGTTCAATTACACCCTTTGGACGATAACCTTCGGGTAAATCATTCCTAGGTCCATGATATAAGATATCTCCTAAAAGTAATAACTTAGTAGCACCCTCTTTTTTATATAATTCAACAAGTTTCTTAGCGTATAATTCACTACCATGAATATCGCTTACAACCATCCACTTCATTATTGTTCAATCGTTCCCTTAACATCGGTAAGTTTATTAGAAAGTTCCGTTTCAATCTTTCTAAGCTCAACTTGAGCAGCAGCTCTTTTTTCTCTACCCTCAGTTTGAATTCTTTGAACTTCCTCAAGAGTCTCAATAAGCTTCTTATTAGTCTCTGTTAAAGTCTCAATATCAACAATGCCTCTTTCTGATTCCTTAGCTGTCTCAATCGTAGCCATCTTAAGATTCTCAGCATTCTCCTTAAGCATTCTATTAGTCATCTCAGTAACTTCATTAGAAGCCTTTGCAGCCTCCTTAGAATGCGAGATACCTAAGGCAATAAGCATCTGTGACTTCCATAAAGGAATAGTATTAACTAAAGTAGACTGAATCTTCTCCACCATCAAAGTATCATTGTTTTGAACAAGTCTAATTTGCGGACCAGTTTGAATAGAAACAATTCTAGTTAGCTCTAAATCATGAAGCTTTTTCTCAAAACGATTAATCGCATTACTTAAATCATTAGCCTTTTGGGCATCCTCAGGATCACCTGTTTCCTTAGCCTTAGCTAATAAAACAGGAAGTTCATTATTTTTTACTTCATCAAGCTTCTTGTACCCAGCAAGAATATACATTGTAAGTTCTTTTTGATTAACCAGGTTCTTCTCATATAATTGATCAAGTAAGTTGATATCCTTTAATAAAGTAACTTGATGATCCTCTAAAATCTTAACAATCTTATCAACATTACTAGAAGCACTATCATACTTAACCTTTAAGCTTTGAACAGAATTGGCTGATTTCTTAAAAAGCTTATCAAAGAAACCATCTTCCTTCTCATTGACATCAAAACTCTTAAGTTGTTTTACTAAATCCTCTAAAGTATCACCAACTGAATCCAAATCCTTAGTACGAACATTCTTTAAAGTTTGTTCAGAGAAATCCGCAACCTTATTTTGAGCACTAGCACCATATTGTAAAATCGCATTAGCCTTATTAATATCGATTTGCTTAGAAAATTCCTCAACTTGAGCCTTCTCCTCAGCAGATAAAGAAGAATCATCAACTCTAGCTTCCTTAACCTCTTCTTCGCTAATTTCTACCTTCTCTTCACTCTTTTCCTCTTGAACTGGTTCATCATTCAATGATAAAACGATCTTCTCTTCTTGTTTCTCTGGCATGTTCCCTCCTAATTTTGATCTAAACAGTCTAACAATTCCAAAATTCTATTTAATTCATCATTACTAGTGTAATGAATAGTGACCTTACTTTTATCAACATCAACCTTAGTCATTAATTTTGACTCAAGATTATTTCTAACATTCACAAGATATGGGTCATCTTCCTTCTTAGCTTCTTTTTTAACTATCTTTTGTTTACTTAACTTTTCAACATCTCTAACGGTTAAATCCTCTTTAACGATACGATTTGCTACCTCGATAATCTTATCTTCATCATCAAAAGCTAATAAAGCCTTGGCATGACCTTGGCTAATCTTACCCTTATTAACCAAATCCCTTACACTACTAGGAAGTTTTAATAGTCTTAAACTATTAGTAATATAAGCTCTTGATTTACCAACCTTCTTAGAAAGTTCATCTTGAGTATAATTTAATTTCTTGATGATATTATCGTAAGCCTCAGCCTCCTCTATTGGCGTTAAGTTCTCTCTTTGAACATTCTCAAGTAAAGAAACTTCCATCATATCGGTATCATCAAAATCTAATATAATAGCTGGAATATCTTTTAAACCAGCCATCTTACTAGCCTTTAAACGACGCTCTCCCGCAATAAGTTCATAACCCTTTAAAGACTTTCTAACCAAAATTGGTTGAAAAACACCTCTTTCTTTGATTGAAGCACTTAAATCCTTTAAAGCTTCCTCATCAAAGATTTTACGTGGTTGATAAGGATTAGGCCTGATCTCACTAATCTTAAGACCAACCTTCTCACCCTTTATTTCGCTATCACCATTAGATATTTCATCTAAAACCGAATCAATATCATCACCAAAGATAGCACCTAAACCCTTGCCTAATTTCTTAGCCATTGTTTTCACCTTCTTTATTTGTCTCAATAACTTCCTTAGTTAAAGCTACATAAGCTCTAGCGCCCTCACAAGACATATCATAATCAAAAATCGATTTACCAACACTTGGAGCCTCTGATAACTTAATATTTCTTGGAATATTAGTACGATATGTTTTTTCCTTAAAGTGCTTTCTAACTTCACTAGACACTTCACTACTTAAATTAGTACGCGCATCAAACATTGTAAGAAGAACACCCTCAATCTTTAACTTAGGATTAAACAACTTTTGAACAAGTCTAATAGTTTGTAAAAGTTGCGTAACACCCTCTAAAGCATAATATTCACACTGTACTGGAATAATAATTGAATCTGCTGCCGTAAGGGCATTAGTATTAAGTAAACCTAAACTAGGAGGACAATCAATAATGACAAAATCATAATTATCTTTAATTGTATCTAGTTTACTCTTAAGGATTTGTTCACGATTTTCCTCAATTTGCGCAATCTCCAAATCAGCACCAGCCAAAGTAATGTTAGCTGGAAGAATATCTAAAGGAGGCTTCTTTAAGCTCTTAATACAATCTTTAATATCATTATCCCCAAGTAAAGCATCATATACGGTTAAATCATCAACTCTAACCTCATAACCAATGCCCTGAGTGGCGTTGCCCTGAGGATCAAAGTCAATCAATAATACTTTCTTAGAAAGATAGGCTAACCCAGCAGCCAAATTTATAGAAGTGGTAGTCTTACCAACACCACCTTTTTGATTCGCAATCGCAATAACTTTCGCCATACTTCCTCCTATTTCTTTATTTTAATTACTATTTTAGTAATATCCGAATATTCACTAACCTGAAAATCCGCATCAATACCCGCATTTCTTACCATATCATAAGTTTGTTTTAAAGAATTAACCGCAATCTGACTACCATAAGAAACACCCTTAGTATGTTTATTCTTATTAAGTAAAGAATCAATATATTCTTCTGTTTTACTAACCGTATAATTACGATTAGTAATTGTAAGGAAAACTTCCTCAAGCATCTCACTTGGCACCTTAAGCAAAGCACGCGCATGTCTTTCAGTAATCGTACCAATACTAACAGCGTTCTTTACATAATCAGGAAGCTTTAAAAGTCTAATCTTATTAGCCACTGTACTTTGTTTATAACCAAGTCTTTTAGCTAACTCGTTTTGGGTAATACCCTCATCATCCATGATTCTTTGCATAGCCATGGCTGTCTCAATCGCATTTAAATCTTCTCTTTGAATATTCTCAATTAAAGATAAGGCAGCACTCTCTTTATCTGACATATCATAAACAATAGCCTTAACTTCTTTAAATCCTAAATACTTACAAGCCCTAAAACGTCTCTCTCCAGCAATAAGCTCATACTCATCACCCATTTTTCTTACAGAAACAGGCTGTAATAGGCCATTTTCCTTAATACTTTCGGCCAAAGATTTTATTGAATCATCATAAAAATCAAGTCTAGGTTGACTCTTATTAGGCACAATCTTATTTACATCAATATTTACTACTTCACTCATAACGGTTTCTTCACAATTATACTATAATTTCTTGGATACTTTTTAGGAGTAAGGCTCTTCTTTCTTAAATAAGCGATATATCTTTTTGACCCCTCAAACAAGAAGCATTCTTTCTCACTTTCCTTAACAAAGCCCATTTCCTTAATCGCTCTACTAGCACTCTTTAACTCTTCTTGGCCATTTAAACCTCTTAGGGCAATGAAATAACCATCTTTTTTAACTAAGCCCCCACATACTTCAATAAGCATATTCATATTACTAACAGCTCTAGCGCTAACATAATCAAATTCTTCTCGATGTAAGGCGGTATATTCTTCACCCCTAGTATTAACTACTTCAATATCTTTTAAAGCAAGCTTTTCAATTAGTTCATTTAAAAATACACATCTTTTCTTTAAGGGCTCTAGTAAAATAACTCTTAAATTTGGATAACATATCTTTAAGACTACACCAGGAAAACCCGCACCGGTTCCAACATCCACAAAACAACCTTCAAGCTTAAAATTAAAACTCAATAATAAGGAATCATAGAAATGTTTATCCAAAACATCCTCATATTCATCAATGCCTGTTAGATTAATCTTTTGATTATATTCCTTCAAAAAGGCTGCATAATCATCCAATTGCTCAATTTGCTTATCATCTAAAGTCAAACCATTATCACTTAATGCCCTTAAAAATTCTTCCTTACTCATACCAACCTCTTATCATAACCGCCAGATACATCCTCAACATTTGTAATAATGATAAACGCATCCTTATCCAAATTTCTAATCTTTCTTTTTAATTCATAAACCTCATACTTTGATACAACCGAAACTAGTACTTCAGTATCCTTATTAGTATAAGCGCCCTTACCTGACCAAGTAGTAACACCACGACGATTATCTTTCATAATCATCTTCTTTACTTCTTCATTCTTAGTAAAAATCATCAAAGCTACATCAATATTCTCTAAATGTCCCTTATCAATTACGGTTGAATAAACAAAAGCTTGAATGATTGAATAAACAGCTGTCTCAAAATTAAACAATATAGCACAAAGTCCATATAAAATACAGTTAAAGATAAAACAATATCTACCAACAGAAATTGTTGGATGTTTTAAAGTAACAAACAATCCCAAGATATCATTGCCGCCACCCGAGGCCTTATAAACCAAAATTCTTGAGATAGCATAACCTGATATTGCTCCACCAACGATAATGCTTACTAGTTCATCATTAATAGGTGAAGCCTTAAAGACAATAGAAAAGGCTATTGTTTGAAAAATTACGGAAACAATAGTCTTATAGACAAAGTTCTTATTTAATACTTTTAAAGAAATAATTAAAAGCGGAATATTAATTAATAGATTCGCAATACCCGTTAAATCAAAGTTAACATTTACTTTAAATACATTAACTATCAAAGTTCTAATAAGTTGGGCAACCCCAATAATGCCACCATTATAAAGTCCAAAGGGGACAATAAAAAGATTACAACTTAATGCGAAAATAAATGACCAAAAGATAATAAATAAATAATCACGAACTTCTTTTTTCACGATATTTATTATAACGATAAAATCTCTATATTATTTACAATATTCATCCAAATAAGAATCAACATAAGCCTTACGCTTAACCTTTGGATTATAGATAATCTTACCCGATTTAATAACCATATCCACATTACGCAAATTATTAAGATTATCTAAAGGATTTTTACTAGTAACAATCATATCTGCACACTTATTAGCTTCAATTGAACCGGTTTCTTTTTCTACGCCCGCTAATCTAGCGTTATTAAGCGTTGCGGTATATAAGGCAAAAGCGTTACTTACGCCAACATATTTATGGAAATAAACAAGCTCTCTATAGAAGTCATATTGGCTAATCCAAGGACAGCCTACATCATTGCCAAGCCCTACCGGAATATTATTTTCCAAAGCCTTCTTAGCGCCTTCGATAAAACCATTTAAGACAATTTCGCCATTATACTTTTCAACTTCACTTGTATGAGCTACTTCTCTATCAAATAAAGCATATGGAATGCCAGGTGAAACTGTACAAATCAAGAAAGCCTTCTTTTCCTTGAATAATTTGACACATTCATCATCTAAAACAGCACCATGCTCAATAGAATCAACACCATTTTCCAAGGCTACCTTAACACCCTCAGGGCTTTCTACATGGGCTGAAACAATAAAACCAAGCTCGTGTGCCCTCTTACAACACGCCTTAACCATCTCCGGTTTCATCTTTAATTGGCCAGGAACACCCTTTTCCTTAGCATCCATTACACCGCCAGTAATCATCAGCTTAATTAAATCAACACCTTCTTTATTAAGCTCGTCAATAAAAGCTAAAGCTTCATCAATACTATCGCAAGCCTTGGCAACACTACCCGCCATATGACCACCCTTTACAGAAATTGCGGTATTAGAACACAAGATTCTAGGCCCAACCATCTTACCAGCATTAATCTTATCTCTTGTCTTAGAATCTAAATCTTTTAGGCCCCCTACTGTTCTAATGGTTGTAACTCCAGACATAAGCTCAATCTTGGCATAATCTTCTACAAGCTTTCTAGCCACATAACGTCCAGCAGCTGTAGCGAAAACTTGCTTAACTAGCTTCTCATTATCTCTTTGTTTCTTTTGGGGCTTACCATTGCCAGCCAAATGAACATGCATATTGATTAAACCAGGCATTAAATATTTACCCTTTAAATCAATCACTTCATAACCTTCAATTAGCTTATCATCATCACTTACTTTAACGATCTTATCATTTTCAACATAAACGCTACCTTTATTAGCCTTCATGTCCTTTGTACCATCTAAAACAAAACAATTAGTTAAAACATACTTTGACATATCATACCTCTTAGTTATTTCTATTGTAACCTCAATAAATGACTTTTGTTCATAAAGTGTTTCGGTTGGCAAATTTAAAATATGTATCAATTGATACACTTTATCTAGACACAATTAGGCAATTAATGTATCATAATCATTGAAGAGGGACTAATGAATTCGTATTATAATCAAAACTATTCACGTAAGGAAATAGAAGATGTTCTAAGCAAAATTAAAACATGTATATCTTTAGACCAATATGTAATTTCCATGAATGATAATCGTCAAGAAAATATTGATTTTATCAACGAATATAATATTCGCAGTGATAAACAAAAGGCTATTCTAATGGGAATAAAAGTTGAAGATTTCTGTCATTCTTTACAAAACACACATATTGGCTATGAATACGAAATACTTTATGTCTTTGTCCCTCAAATTAAACTTTTTAACGCTGATGGTAAAGAAGAAACGATAGATGTATATACGAAATTCAATATTATTGACTTGCCATCTGGAAGTAGAACTATTGTAATTTCCTTTCATAAGAAAAATAAACCAATAGAGTATCTATTTAGACAAGATATAGAAAAGGAGAATCATAATGAATAAAAAAATGATTTTTTGTGAAAATTGTCGTCTTGATGAAGAATATGAAGTAAATAAAGAATCGATGGAGGGAACCATTAAGGGCACAAAGTATAGTTATATTGGAAAGATTGCTAGATGTACTAAGTGCAATTCGAAAGTTTATGTTAGAGAAATCAACGACTTTAATCTAAAAGCTTTATATGATACATATCGCGAAAAAAACGGTATTCTTTCATTAGAAACAATTTTGGCAATCCCTAAAAAATATGCAATTGGTAAAAGACCGCTTTCACTTTTATTGGGATGGGGAGAACTTACTTTTTCTAGATATTGTGAAGGTGATATTCCTACAAAACAATATTCAGAAATTCTTGCCAAAATATATGAAGACCCACATTATTATGCAAAATTACTAGAATCTAGAAAAGGCAATTTAAAGTCATTGAATGCGTATAAAAAAAGCCGTAAAGCAGTAGATGCATTAATAAATGAATCTACAACCTCATCTTCAAAAATCGATATTGCAATCAAATATCTTTTAAATAAATGTGAAGATGTCACACCTTTAGCACTACAAAAGGCTTTATATTATATCCAAGGGTTTTACTTTGCCTTTTGTGATACTTTCCTTTTTAAAGAAGAATGCGAAGCATGGACACATGGCCCTGTTTATCGAGAAGTCTATTTTAAATATCGTGATTATCATTTTGATCCTATTGCCAAGAATACAAGCTTTGATGATTCGTGCTTAAGCACAGCAGAAAAAGCAATCTTTGATAGCGTTATAGATAATTTTTGCTGTTACAGTGGAAAAGTACTTGAAAAATTCACGCATAGCGAAACACCTTGGCTTGAGGCCAGAAGTGATTTACCGTTAGAATCTCCATCTGAAAAGATTATTTCAAACGAATCTATTGGAGCATATTTTAAAGCAATAAAAGAAAAATACAACATGGTAAAGCCAAGTGATATTCACTCTTATGCATTAGATATGTTTGAAACTCTTTGATTAAAAATGCAAAAGCAATATCCTGCGCGCATATTTGTCTAGTTACTCGACAATATTTTGTCTAGTGACTAGACAAAACTTATCTAGTCTTGTCTAGTTGTAGCAAACATTAACGAAATGCCCTTTATTTAAGGCGTATTTTACAATCACAGTTTTTTCATTACAAGTTTTAAGCTATTTTTTAAAGCAAATATTACAAGTTTTATGATGTTTTTTAAGTCTAAAATTACATGTTTTATAAAAAAGGCTTGAGCATACACCCAAACCTTGTTGATTATTTACTATTTGTATTGCTTACCTTATATACACAAGCCTTCTTACTTTCAGACCAAGTCCAATCTTTTGATTTCATATATTCCTCACAAGTAATAGCCTTATTACTTGAGTTATCCAAAACATCTTGAGGTATATAACCTTGTTTTGAATTGACTTTAATTCTTAAAGTAAACTTATTGCTTAAACCATTAAACTCTAAATATGAAGGTTCGTTAATAGTGCCCTCTATTACTATCTCTTGAGCATTATAATTGTTTAAGTCAAATGGTGTAATAATCCTATAGTCTATATCATCCTTATATATCCTAAAGTACTCTTTAGAATCATCATTATTATTAATTGACTTTAGTATTACATTAGGCAAATCAAGTTTACTTACTTCGTTGTTCAATTTACATGCTTCCTCATAAGATATCTCACTAGTATAATCATCTATTTCAATATCATTTAAAGTATAACTTAACGGTATATCTTCATCATAATCACCAGTACTACCTTCTAGTTCTGGGAAAATAATATATAACATAGCTTTACCATCTTCATTTTTTATATAAGCATAAATATTAGAATTATTATTAACTTCTACATGTAAAGAAGACAAATACTCAATATCATAATCACCCGTATTGGTTATTTCTATCTTGGCTTGATATACCTTGTTATTTAAAGCTACCTCTTCACCATTTGTATTCCATGATTGTATTGGCACATCCTTATATAAAGCAACTTTATTTCCAGATAAAGTTACATCAACATTTTTAACAACTGTTGGCAAACTTTGGCCATAAACAAGATTATCAATTGTCACATCTACCTTAGAAATAAATGATGTGAATTTAATTCTATTGTCAATTATATAAAGCTTACTTGCAACATCGGACATATTACCGTTTTCAACAACCCAAGCAAAAGCCTTAACTTCTTTATAAGAATTTTTACTAGCTACAATTTGTTGTTCAAATACATTCTTAAGGTTCCATTTTAAGATACCATCATCATCTTTATCATAATAAAGTAAATATGCTTTTTGATAATCGTTATATTCTATTTTTATTTTCTTTGACAAAGTGTCACCAAATGTCCAAGATTCATTATCTAATAATTCAGGCTTACTTGGCTTTGTATCAGCATCTCCATCATTATTAGGTAACACCATAATGACCACATCAGCACTAGTGTTACCATTTAAATCAATCTTACTATTTGTAGTAGAGACACCAACACTTGTTTGATAATAAGCCTTGGCATTTTCTGCCACTTTTCCATCTTCACCTTCTTTATCAAACACGCCATCTATATTAAATGTTCCAATTTCAATCGTATTTAGTTCAACTTCATATTCATAGCCATTATAAGAAGTAGCGATAAGTTTTCTAGTATTATTGTTTACTTGAGTGATAGCCTTTATAACATTCCTTTTACTATCACCTTCTCTTACTAAAACAACTATTGGATCAACATATTTAATCTTATCTTTGCCTATAAGAATCTTATCACTCTTAAAATTTAATGTTCCTTCATCGCTTAAAGAAAATTCACTAACTGTTATACCCTCATAATTTATCTTTATGTTATCTTTTGTAATGGAGCTAGATAATACATGTACACCATCTTGTTTTGCATCGGCATATACTTCAAATATGTATTCCCCACCACTTGTTGCGACTTCATTTTCTGCACAACTTATAAATGAATCATCTTGTTTCTTATACCAATTTAAAGTAACTGTCTCGCTATTTTCGATATTGTTAAAAGTCCAATTAAGAGATCCCTTAACAGGAAACTTTTGACCATCAGTAATAGCGCCATCAATATCTAAAGAAAGTTCTTTAACAGAAGGAAGATAATTGGCCTCCATATTTACATTGAATGCCGGCATTGTAAAAGAAATAGTTTTTGACTTTAATTGATCATTAGTTAGCTTTACCAGAGAATTTTCTTTCCAAGAAACAAATACTCTAGATGTATCGGTATTATTATCAACAATCGTAACATTCTTTGTACCTTCTGCGTATTTACCAACCGGCTTTCCATTTACCTTAACCGTATAACTTGTAGTGCCATTTCTTTGCCATAGTTCATTATCTTTAGATTCAATCCCTAGATGGTAACTTGAAGCTTGATTTAAAAAGAAACAAGAATAAAGCTTAGAATCTGAAATGTTTTTTACTACTAATCTATCACCTGTTGTGCTTGTTCGAATGCCAATCAAAGAATCAGAACTTAAACCCTTAAGTCTTATATAAGCTTTTGTGATAAACGCATCTAATAATAAATCATCATCAGCGCCATCAGTTCGCTTGTTATTGATTATTTCTACTTTACCTTGAAGATTAACATCAACATCAGTCGCAACATAAACGCCACCACCGCCAGTGTTATCACCATCAACTTTTACGGTATTATTTGCAATTGTTACATCTTTTAAAACAATATTACTTGTACCAATACAAACACCAGCGCCTCTAGAAGCCTTATTGCCATCAATAATAACACCGCTAATTAAACCATTATTAGTATGAAAATTATTTTGGCAAACATAGATGCCGCCGCCACTACCATCACTATCATGATGGGTATTATTGCTAATTTTGGCAGTACCATCACCTTCGATTGAAAACCAAGTTTTTTTAAAACAAACGCCAGCACCACCGCCACTTATTGAATGAGAATCATTATAACTAATTGATGAGTTATTGCTCATATGAATACGGGTACCATCCGAACTAGAATAAATACCACCGCCATTAGTTCCAGAATAATTATGATCAATGTGGCCATTATCCATCCAAATCTCACAATCCTCACCAACATGAATACCACCACCGGTATATTCGCCCTTATTTCCACTAATTGCCACATTAGTTAAATATATTTTGGAATTATTTCTCATATAAATGGCACCGCCATCATGGGCATAACCACCAGTAAGCAAACCACCACTTATAACCTTATTACCATTACTATCCATAAATTCTTTTGAAGTAGTTGAACCATATAGATATAACTTAGAATTAGGATGAGTAGTAAACAAACCGCCTAGATAAGGATCAGACTCAGTATCATTAGCTTTATAAATAGTAAAACCATCCATATAAATGATAGAAGTAGTACCCTCTACAATATTGATTTGGGCACCAACATCCCAATCTCTTGTCATATGAATAGCGCCTTTTCTTGAGCCATTCATCGCCTCAGGAATGGAATAATAATAAGTCTTCTTACCATCACTTTCACTATAGGCATAAGCTTTTTCCCCCTGGGCTAAGATATTACAAGGCATGATCGTTATAAACAACAAGCTTAATACCACACATCGTAAGACTTTGGCTAATAGCGATTTATTCATATAGAATACTCCCTTCTTATTTTTTCTTATTATAACCTTAAAAATAAAAAAGCCTAAGTGTTAAACTTAAGCCATTTTAAGATTACTTAAATATTATATTTATTTAGATGCTGGCCTTTTGCATAGTAATCTTCCAATCACTACCAACCCCAATATTATAAGCTTTCGCAAAAGAGCCTTGATTTATTGCCACGGCAATATGATAAGCGCTATTCATGTAAATGATAGGCGTAGAAACAGGCACATCCGCAAAAGATTTACCATAATTTACCGTATTAGCGTAAACACAAATATCCTTATTAAAGATTTTAACTAAGATATTATCGCCAAACTTAAAACCACATTTCTTAAAATCTTCATAAGGAATAGATGTCCATAAAGAACCAAAACGCACATCTAAGATATCAATTTGACCTTTAACACCATTTTCAATTTCCTGACAACCATAAAGTTCAAGCTCTACAATTTCACTTAAATCAAGCTTAGGGCCTACACCACTCATATCAATAGTATTAGACGCAAGTCTAGCACCAGTATAGGCATAAACATCACGACCATGGAAAGTATAAGAAAGTTCTGAATCCTTTAAACGATTAACACTCTCTTCTATCTCCCTTAATTCCTCGATGCCTACAAACTTCTCAATATGGGTTAAAGTACCATTGTTTGGGGTAACAATATATTGATTAGTAGAAGTCTTAGCTACAACGCTTTTTCTAGAACTACCTACACCTGGATCAACTACCGAAACAAAGACGGTACCCTCTGGCCAATAATTAATAGCTTGATACAAACGATATGAGGCATCAAATATATTGTATTGAGGAATATTATGCGTTAGATGACGAATATTAAGGCTTTGACTTACCCCAAAAGCTACACCCTCCATCGCACTAATGGCACCATCATCTAAGCCAAAATCAGTTTGAAAAACCAGCAAATTATTCATGTTCAAATACTACTCTATAATCTTTACCAAAAGTTAAATCATAAGTCTTACACAAGTTATCAACAACCATAGCTAAAGCCATCTTATTAAGCTCATTATTGTAAATCATAACCGTATGATCTTTAGCCTTACCAAATGAATCATAATAAGGAAGATCCCACTTATATAAAAGCTTATCATTATGATAAATAGAAGTCTTAACAATATCACCAAACTTAAAGCCCATTTCTTTAAAAGTATCTAAAGGAATATTAGTCCAAAGATTACCAAAGTTAGGATCCTTT
>CAVFKJ010000046.1:0-41242 GCA_963623125.1 Clostridium sp. CAG:217 | reverse complement strand
CCTTACATTCTGGGATTTCATGTCTTTTGATTAGTTCTACATCATATGTAGGGCCAACTTGTTCATAAGAGATTTTCCCACTTGCCAACTTAGCCGCACAATAGCCAAATAAATCACGACCATGGAAAATAGAAACATAACCATTATCATCTCTATGTAGTCTATTAACCGTTTCGTCAATTTCTCTTACTTCTTCAATACCCCACTTGTTATAAACATGGGTTAAAGAACCATTATCAGGAGTAACAATATAATAGCCATTCTTAGTCTTAGCTACACAAGCTCTTCTACTTGTACCAACACCTGGATCTACAACTGAGACAAAGATTGTGCCCTTTGGCCAAAAATCAATATATTGATAAAGTCTATAAGAAGCAGACCAAGTATCATATTGAGGAATCTCATGAGTAGCGCTAATAAGCTCAATATCCTCGTCTACACTTTTACAAACACCATACATACTAGCTACAGCACCCTCTGCATAAGTAAAGTCGGTTTGAAACACTAACATCTTTTTCATCTAAAAATCTCCTTTTACAAAATCTATAATCTTTTTAATACTCATATCATCAAAAAACATATCACTACAATGTTCCTCATTGTCTAATAGTTCATACTTAAATTTAACATTATTAAATTTCTTCATCTTCTCTATTAAAAATTCGCTTTGTCCTACATCAACCAAGCTATCAGCTTTTCCATGCCACAAATATAAAGCTGGCATATCATGTCTTACAAAATCAATTGGATTAGCTATATCTAAATACTTATTATCCTTGCCAAATAAAGTATTTACTAAATCATTACCAATCTTACTGCTTAATTTAATTCTGGTATCGGTAATTGGATAATAAACAATCATATTCTTAACTCTTGTATCTAAATCAAGATTTAAATGTTTATTATCTATTAAACATGCACCAAGAGTAAGATAACCCCCACTTGATTCGCCCCACATTGTAATATCCTTATCATCTAAATGATATTTATCATGATATTTATGAATAAAATTAATACTTTCTTTAACATCAATTAAACATCTAGGAAATGCTTCATCAATACTCAAAGTATAATCAATCACTACACAAGCATAGCCATAAAGTAATGGCTTAAGCATAAGCTGTATATAAGCTAAATCTTTATTGCCTGATACAAAACCACCACCAAAGACAATAAGAAATACTGGATACTTATCCTTTTTAACATCCGGATAATATATATCAAGCTTCATATTCTTGTAATAAGTAATATCAAGTAGCTTATTTTTATACTTAGACTTATCTAGAAGACCATAATCTTGACTTATAAAGTCTTTTAAATCATCATTTAAAATTAAATCAGAACGCATATTATTTAAATGGATTAAAGTATCTAGAACCATTAGAGAAAGTTACCACAAGACACAATATAGCGAAAATAATACAACATGTTAAAGTAATATAATCTCTTTTTTCAAACTTCTTGCGCATATACCAAGTTCTCTTCTTATTCTTACCAAAACATCTAAGATCCATGGCATTAGAAATCGTATCAATTCTAGATATACTAACTAAAATTAAAGGCAAAACAATCGAAATTGCATTCTTAAAACGGGTTGAAAGCTTTACATCTCTACCCAGTTTCACCCCTCTTGCCTGTTGTGATAAAGAAATATCATGATAATCCTTTTGAATATCCGGAATATATCTTAGCGCCAAGGCAAAGGCATAAGATACTTTATAAGGTACACCGATAGCATTTAAGGAACTAGCTAATTCACTTGGATTAGTTGTTGAAACAAACATAATCGCCAAAGGTAAACCAATCAAATACTTACTAGATACATGTAGTTGATAAAATAGTTGTTCAAGCGTTACATCATATCTTCCCGCTATATGAAACAAGACAGTACGTGTACCATATAAATTTGGTCCATAATTGGGATTAAATAAATATAAGACAATAAAGTTTACTAAAGTAAAAATGATTGTAAAGTAAAACATAAAAGATACTTCTTTAAACTTTATCTTACTTACTTTAAAAGTAATCAAGGCAAAAACAAATAAGGCTGCAAGTACTCTTATATCAAAAGTAATCATCGAAATAATTGACAGCAATAAGAAGATAACAAGCTTACTAGTACCTGTAAGTTCATGTACAAAGCTCTTTTTAGGAATATAATTTAATACCGTTCTAGTAGCCATCTTCTCTCGCCTTCCGATCATAATTAATAAAACAATCTACAAAAGAAATAGGATCATCAATATGGGCCTTATTAGCCAAAGTAAACAAGCTTGTCTCCTTTAGGGCAGCTTGTTTTACAAGCTCGCTATCGCACAATATCTCAGAACTACTCTTATCACTTATAATCTTTCCACCAACTACCACAAGACCCCTATAAGTATACTCAAGCATTAGATGCATATCATGAGTAATCATAATGATTGTTACTCCATCCTTATTAAGCTTCTTTAGAAATTCCATAATTTCAGTATAATGTTTAAAGTCTTGGCCAGCTGTAGGTTCATCTAAAATAATTACCTTAGGACCCATTACCAAGATAGAAGCGATTGTAACTCTTTTCTTTTGACCATAGCTTAAAGCACTAATAGGCCAATTACGAAATTCATATAGACCACATATCTTTAAAACATCATAAACCTTCTCTTTAATCTCTTCTTCACTTAAGCCTAAATCACGAATACCCAAGGCTACTTCATCAAAAATCAAAGATTGGGAAATCATTTGATTAGGATTTTGCATAACATAACCAATACTCTTAGCTCTTTCTCTTATGGTTTCATCAGTTATATCCTTATCATCCAAATAAATCTTACCGCGATCACTATTTTCAAAACCACAAATAAGCTTAGCTAAAGTTGATTTACCAGCACCATTTTGGCCAACGATTGAAAGCATCTCACCCATTTTTACTTCAAAAGAAATATTATGCAAAGTATCATGGTCATTACCAGCATATCTAAAGCTTAAATTATCTACTTTTAGAACGGTATTATTACGATTTTTAACAATATCAAACTTCGTTTCCTTATACCACTTATTTATCTTATTAATATCATTATCATCAAGAATTAGGCTATCAATATGTTCAGGCTGTTTATCACATGCAACTTCAACACCAGCATACTTTAAACAAGTTACATAAAGTGGTTCTCTAATGCCACTTTTAACTAAAATATCACTACTTAATAAATCATTAGGATGTTTATCACAAACAATCATTCCATCATTCATTAAAATAACTCTATCAACATGACGCCATAAGACATCCTCAAGACGATGTTCAATAATAATAACGGTACAACCACTATTTTTTTGAATCTTATCAATAAGCTCAATTGCACTCTTGCCCGTACTAGGATCTAGATTAGCCAAAGGCTCATCAAACAAAAGAATATCAGCCTGTCCAACCATAACACCAGCCAAAGAAACCCTTTGTTTCTGGCCACCAGAAAGTTCACTTGGAGCACTAGTTAAATGATCTTCAATACCTACTTCTTTACTAACACGATGTACAATTTCTTCCATTTCCTTATTGTTATAGCAATTGTTTTCTAAAGAAAAGGCAATATCCTCGGCAACCGTTAAAGAAATAAATTGGCTATCAGTATCCTGTAATACGGTACCCACATGATTGGATAATTCAAATATCGAAGACTTTAAAGTATCAATACCATCCACTATTAAAGAACCATCAACTTTACCATTATGGCTAAAGGGAATAAGACCATTAATGCAGTTACTCAAGGTCGACTTGCCAGAGCCTGAGGGACCGCACACTAAAATCTTCTCACCCCTATAGATATCAAGATTGATATTCTTTAGTGTTGGATTTTTTTGAGCAGTATATTGAAATGAGAAATCTTTAAAACTAATTATTTTTTCCATAAATTAAAGCAAAAAGCCGGCATAAAACCGGCTTATAAAATTATTCTTTATCCAAAGAACCTTCTTTAGCAATTGTCTTAGTATAGCCTAAGCATAATAGACCACCAATAATACCTGATACCAAGAAGTTAGCTACACAAGCAAAAACACCTTGGACAAATACTTTACTAGCATCTTCACCATAGACAACAATATCACCAATTGGTGCTAGAACTAACCAAGCTACAACACAAGCAATTAGATTAAATAACAAATAAACACCAAGTTCTTTTTTACCAAAAGTACCCTTTTCAAGATTTACTTTATTACAAGCTAAACCCGAAATGGCACCATGAACAGCTGAGCCAACTGCCCAAGTCCACCATACCGAACCCCATGTTAAGTCATTTAGAGTATGACCAATAAAGCCAACAAGTGCACCAGCAATAGGGCCAAATAAAGCTGAGATAAATGATAAGATACCATATTGTAATGAGAAGTTAGTATTTGGAATAAAACTTGGAATACTAACAAATCTTGCCACAACAAAGAACAAGGCAGCACCAATGGCTGTTGCGACAACCATCTTAGTGGAAAAAGCAGATTTTTTCATAAACATCCTCCTAAACCTACCGTAAAATTAATAAAGCCCATCATGTATTAAGATGATAGGCATTATTGAACAAACCTATATTAACATTTAAAATTGAAAATTCAAGTCATTTTCTAATGAAAAGGTTTTCAATTAATTAATATAAGCCCCACTTCGCAAATTCTTCAAAGCCACCAACAGAATCAATATATTCTCTAGCTTCCTTAACAATCTCACTATATGGTAAGCCATCAATAGTATCATCACCAATAGCACAACTTATCAAAACTGGTTCACCGGTTTTTTGAGCCTTTAGGAAACAATGGATATTAACTGAAACATCAGCCTTAGATAAGTCCTTACCATGAAGTCCGCCGCCAGTTACACTATCAGCCATATCACTACCAAGTTTTCTATTAGTAGCGCCACTATCAACATTGACACCACCACTCCATTCACCAAGAGGATTAATAATAGCGTTTGGATATAAGCTCTTTAATTCATCATTTGAAGCATTACTTTGACAAATAATAAGTTTCTCATCATCTAAAACATATTTACCATCATATGGATACTTTTCATAGATGTCCCTTGCGATTTTACTTAACTTCCTTTGTTCCTCAGTTAAAGGCATGCCCTTAAAGATACCATTATCACCACATCTTACTTCATCTTTTTGATTAGCAGCTAAATGCTCGTCTTGACTAACAACACTAACATCAGGCTTAATATCGCCAGCAATTCTTTTAATAATAGCCTCAATTTCACCATCATCAAACTTAACACTTGTTTCAACTATTACATGGCAATTACCATGTCCAATCAAAACTTCAACAGCAATCTTAGGAGACTCTTGTTTTGTATACGCCAAATCAACAATAGCTCCCGCAATACGATCTGCCACCTTATCAGGATGGCCTGGATTAACTTTTTCAATCATCTTATTATTTCCTTCCTTATCCATAAAGGAAAATAAAACCCATCGCACGATGGGACAGTAAACTATAGTACCCATCGTTCAAGCTTTAGCACCATCTATTAAGTGGTTGCTGAGGAATCATCGAGCTTGTCTCTCCGCCTCTCTTTATGGACACTATAATCTTAACATATATATGACTGTTGGTCACTATCTTTTTATTAAATGAAAAAGAGCTTGAGCTAAATACTCAAACCCTTAATCAAGAAATAATGCTTAAAAAAATTTAATTAGTTTTACACCTTTAAAATACCATTATTTTCAATAAATTGGAATATGTTTTTAATGACTACCTGTATTAGTTACCTTATATACACAAGCCTTCTTACTTTCTGACCAAATCCAGTTTTTAGAATTCATTTCCTCTTCACAGCTTATAATTCCATCATGGTTTTTATCCTTAGGATCATAAGATTTTGTTGAAGTATCACTAGTCTCAGGTTTTACTTCCTTAGGTTGTGTATAAGTTATTACATAAGTAGAGAACTTATCAGTTTCAAAACTTAAGGCATTACCATTTAGTTTAGTCTCTAATACATCGGTTACACCATCGTGTATTCTAACTACCTTAACAATCTTACCATCTACCTTTTCCATGGTTTGATTATCTAGATATAAAGTAACCGTAATATTCTTAGATAATGTAGAAACTTGTTGAGTCTTAGTCTCTTCGCCATCTTTTTTCGTAACAATATTTAATGTTATATCAAGAGGAATAACTCCAACATCACTAGCACTAACACTCTTTGAATCAGATATAGACTTTTGAACCTCTTCTACAACCTTATTAACTACTTCCTTTTTCTCACTCTCTGTAAATACTTTATCTTCCTTAGAAGTAGATTCTGATTTAGTAATCTCTTTAGACTCTAATACTACACTTACATCTGTTGATGAATCTAGTTCAAGCTTCTTTTCTTCACCTTTTTCATCCTTTACAGTAATAGTAGTACCTTCATCCTTAATAGTCTCAATAGTCTTTTCTTCTACAGCTGGAGTAACTTCCTCTACTTCAACCTTTTCTTCCTTACTAGCATTAGAAACAATATATTCATTATCCTTTATTTTTAGAATGTTATAACCAGAAGCTAGATACTTAGATACATCACTTGTAAATGTACCACCAGAAATTACTGCACTATATTTGGTTGTTCCATCATTATTAAATTCGCCACTGAATTTACCACCCGAAATTATTATTGAACCAGCATCAGTTTTATTCTTGTATTCTTCATTATTATATTGGCTAAATGAACCATTGAATGTACCACCGGTAATAATAGTTAGACCTTCAGTTTGATAATCACTTTCTTTCCAAACACCAACTAAAACCGCATCACTTGCATTACTTGTTGGGCTAAAAGCACCACCAGCAATTTCAGCATAAGCCCAGTTTAATAAAGTAGCTTGTGTAGTATTCGCAAAACTACCACCATTAATATATAACTTACCAAAATCACCATTTTTAATCGTATTAATGCCACCAGAGAAAGTACCACTATTAATAGTTAAACTAGCATATTCATACTTCTTGCCTTCACCATTTTTAATAAGACTAGAGAAAGCACCAGATGAAGTAACACTAACACCATCACCAATAGTCATAGTACCTTGATTAGATATGTTATACCAGCTATTGCCACCACTACTATCCTTAGAAGAACTTGCTTCCTTGCTTCTAGTAAACTTAACGCCACCCTTTAAAGTAGCACTAGCTCCATAGTTATTAACTAGATCGCCCTTGCCATCTGTAATATTATCAATAGTACCATCACCAGTAATAGTTAACTTACCACTATTTACAATAGTATGACTACTCTTATTTGTTAAAGTAACGTCTTTGTTAATTATAAGCTCAATTTCCTTATCGCTTGCAACAACAATATCCTCACAAGTATTATCAACTAAATTAATAGTACCCTTACTAGTTGCATCAATAGCTTTTTGCAGAGTTGGATAAGTCTTATCACCAACAGTAGCAACAATTATCTTTTCTACTTTATATAAATCACCATCTTTAACACATCTGTAATTTTCGGTGTCAATATGCGAAGATACATCATTTGAGAATGTACCGCCATAAATGCTTATGGTTGCAGTATCATCTTTGCCCACAAAAATAGGACCATTAAAATTGCCATCGTTTATTTCGATATGTGAATTAGAAGCGGCATAGAATACTGGTCCAGTACCGTTCGAAGTGTAAGTGCCGCCATTAATTATAAACTTTGCACCACTTTCTACATAACCACAGTAATAATTTGTAGCCGCAACTTCAGTTGTGCCCATACTTGTGTCCTTCATAGTAACAACAGCGGTACTATAAGTTGCAACACCACCAGATAAAGAAACGTTATCAATAATTATGTTCGCGCCTTCACATTCCACTGCAATTGCATACGAATCTGCACTGCCACTTGTGCGTTTTACAATCAAAGAACCATTTTTAATAGTCCAACCATCAGCCAAAACATTCAAAACATTATATGAACCGCCATAATTAGAAATACTTGTAAGAGTATAGTTATTAAGGTCAAGTGTAACATTTGGTGTATCAGACCATAAACTCTTATCAGAACCATCAAAATTGCTATTAGTATCTTTTAAAGTTACCGTTGTGTTATCCATAAGCGTTAAAGTGTCGCCATCTTGTAATTCTCCAAAAGCTTCAACAAAATCAGAATATTCTTTATCACCAATCTTTGCAACAGCCTTTTCCTCTACTGTTTCATCAGCTAATTCAATGTTTTCTTCATCATCTAATACATCACCATATAATTTTATGTTTAATTGATTAACTTGTTCATCACTAAAGTTAGCCATCAAATCATCAAGATTAGCGTATTCATCATATAAAGCCTCAAACTCTTCATTAGTAAGACCTAAGATATATTCAAATAATTCATCTGAAGTTAGCTTATTTAAATCCAAAACCTCTTCTGTCTCTTCTACAGAATCTTCGATGACTGTGTCTTCTGTTGGAGTTACTTCAGAAGTTAAAGAGTCATCAGCTGTATCTTCGTTTTTCTCTTCAGTAGTTTCATCTTCCACCACAACTTCTTCTTTAGTTTCTTCCTCTACAGGAGTTTCTTCAACAACTTCTTCTAAAACAGAAGTGTCTTCTTGTTTTGTCTCTTCAACATTTTCTGTTATATCAGTTTCCGTTAAAGTGCTATCACTATTTATCTCTTCTCCATCTGCGCATACTGTAAAGCACATTGAGATCATCATTAATAGCGATAGAGTCAAAGTCAAAATTCTTTTCATCCTTTTCCACCTCTTTTAAAAATCACGTTCTTAAAAAGAACCTTATGTATTTGTAATTATATGGGCAACTAAATTTTAAAAAATCACACAAAAGGGTGATTTTTCACATGAAAAATGACTCTATTTAAAGAATCTTTACTTCATTACTTGAATTCTTATATTTATTTCAATCTATCTTTTTAGCTACTACAACAATTCTTCCATCACTTTCATAATAATGTTCGCAAGTTGATAAAGTAATTAGTCTATCACCGTATGTAACTTCTACATTGGTATCATATAAAGCTAGATTCTTACATATGCTTATATAATCACTAAATTCTTCTATACCACCATTTACATATTCATAATAGGGAAAGCCATCTTTTATACTTGTTTTAAATACTACAAATACTCCATATTCCCCAAATTCATCAAGCGTATCAAACTTAATAATCTTATGTTTTAAATAAAAATCTTCATCTAAATACTTTGTTAAATCATAGAACATACTACCATTATCCGTATTATGACCATAGATTATTAGATTATAAGAACTAGCTATATCACAATCTTCTTGAATATAAGGTACTCCATATGGACTATATGCTTTATCAAAACCTTTTCTTAAATAATAATTAGGATTATCAATTGTCTGCATAACAGGATAATTAATATTAGTATCATCAATACTAAGCCAAGCTATAAAATCATTATTCTTCTTATACACATCTTTATAAGTATCATATGGACTTAATTTATCATCATTGATTAATGAAATTGCTTCCTTAAAAACATCATCACTTTCTTTTTGCATAGAATATTCTTTACCTAGCATATAAGCCGAAAACAATATAGTAACTATTAAAAAGATGAATAATATTTTGGATTTAAATGTCTTTTCATTTATCAACATTAATTAATCTTGTTCTATTACTTCACTAGTTGAAGTTGTTTCTGTAGCTAGAGATTCATCAACACTAGAAGATTCTTTCGCATTTTCTTCAGCTTCTTCTTGTTTGACATCTTCACCTTCATTATCTGATTCTTCAGTTTTATTATTATCTTCTGATTTTGAAGAATCTTCGTCAGAGCCTTCAGCTGAAGTATCAGAATCTTTATTTTCTTCTGTAGACTCTTGGCCTTTTTCTACTTCTGTTTCATCTACCTCAGTAGCATCAGACTCGTTAGTCTTTGTTTCATCACCAGTAGTTTTTTCTTGTTCCTCGTTTGAAATTTCACTAGCTTCAAAAGTAATACCACCATCACCTATTTCCTTATATGATTCATCTTTTTCTATATTTCCCCAACAAGGAATAAAAATAATAGTCTTATCTTTTGCATTAGTCACATTAAAAGTATAAGAGCTATATTTTGTGATTAAGCTGGTATAGTATGTATCATCGCCTATTTTTATTAAGCAATAACCAGTGCCATTATCATTTTCACCAGTTGATAAAGTAATACTAATAGAATCATTTGTATCTGGTGTATATGTTGTATACCTTACTTCTTCATTATCTTTAAAAGAAAGTTCTACTTTCTCCTTTTCATCAACACTATAATATAAAACATAAGTAGGTGTATTAATTGAGGATACGCTAGTATTTATAGTACTAGTAAACCAAGCATATGTTGTAAGGCATAAGCATGTAGCACAAATAATAAGTCCTAAAAAAGAAGTAATTAGAAAATGACTATTAATATTATTATCTTTGATTCTTTTATATTTAAACATTTTCATTAAACATTACTTCCTTTCTTTTTAATATCTAAGACAGTCAAAGAATACAAACTATTTCATATTCTTTGATTGTCCCCTCATTTTATGAGAGGACTTAATTATAAATAAAGTTTCATTTATCCTGGTATATTAACTGGAACCTCCCCCATAGTTTAAGAATAGTTCTGTTTATACCAACAAATTTAGATGTGTAATAGTAAAGTAACTACACCAAAATTTAAACAAGAGAATCTTTACTATCGATTTTGGCTAATTCAACACCCCATGAAATAACCTCTTTTAAATCAACTTTTCCCAATTTGATATCGATAGTAAAGAACATCTCATCTTATGTGAAAATAGCTTATTTAGTATTGATATCAATACTAATAGCCTAATCACCAATTTCAACATGGATACTATTTGTTATGTTAATTCTCGTATCCACATTACTAGCCTTTAATAAGCTAGAAGACTTTAACATTTAGCTTTTATGATTTTGTAACAGTCCAAGTACCATTGTTGTTTTCAACTACCTTATAACCATCGGCAATATAGTCATCAATTGGTTTAACATTGAACGTGCCACCTTTAAGAACCGCAGCCCCTTTTGTCGTACAAGAAATCATGTCTTTAAAGTCACCATACGGGAATGTTCCTGTTGTAGTAAAGCTTCCACCATTTACAGTTAATTTCCCCTCTACTCCAGAACCAATGGTTATAATATTAGGATTACCATCACCTTTAAAAGTACCGTCATTAATAGTCACATTAGAAGCGCCTAAATAAATGCCAGCATAAACGCTTGGATCTTGCTCATTTATCTCTCCACCATTTATTATTACATTGTTAGGTGTACCTTTCCATTTATAGTCAGATATATTAAACGCGCCACCAAGAATTTTGCCACTATTCATAACAACAGTAGCGTTATTTGCATTCCATCCACTTGTTACAGCATAGCTCACTGCACATTCAATGGTAATGTCATTAAGTTCAAATGATGCGCTTTCACCCCACAGTTTAACACCACCATAGGCAGTTACGAATTTTCCATTCTTATTAGCGCTAGAATCTACGAAAATTAATTTACTGTCAGCAACATCAATGGCGCGATTGCTTTTACTTGTCCAATCGCCTTCTGCAGTAAGAATTTTACCATTAAAATCAATAGTTACATCATGTTCTACATCAATAATTTCATTTAAACTAATATTGTCATTAAGCACAATAGTGCTAATTTCTTTATCAGCAAGCGCTGCCTTTAATTCATCAGCTGTAGTAACTGTTGCCATGCCTGGCCTATCATATACGATATCAATTGGACTTGCGTGATATAAATGTAAAGTAATCTTACCTGATGTAGAATCATATTCTGCATATTCACCACTACCAGAAGTTGAAGGAAGTTTTACGCCACTGTGATATACGACTACACCACTTAAATTAGGTGTATATTGAATTACCGCCTCGACAAGAATACTATCATTACTTGTATCAACAGGAAGTTCTAATTGATATTGAGCTACAGCTTGTGAAGTTAAAATAGAAACACTTTTTTCTTTTAATGATTCAGAAGGTGCATCATCCTCATATTTTAAGTTTTGTGTAACGGAAGATTTCTTTATTCCATCGTCTCCTGTACTTACTTGATTTGTATTTAACTTAATTCCTTTAGGATAAGTAACGCTCATAACACTATCAGAAATAGTTTGATCTTCTTTGACAGTGGCGTTCTCACTTGAACTTTGATCAACTACTAAATTGCCTTGTGCACTTGAATTAACAGGAAGAACTGCATCCTTATCATAATCATTTGATGTACTATCATATTCAACGCTATCTTGAGTAGCTACTACCGTAATAGTGATACCCTCAATAGATAATCCTTGATATTCATTACCTGCACTAGTATTCATTGTACCTGTAATAGTAATTACATCAGATTCAGCATTCGCAGCTAATTTACCACTCAACTTATCAAGTTTAGTTGGCGATTGACTACCAACTTGTACGGTAAAATCAATCACATCAAGTAATTTAGCACTGCCAATAATGCCACTGATTTGTACCTCATACTTTAGGGCAAGATTACCATTATTCTTAATACGGAAACCCTCTAAGCTATAAGATGCTCCTGGTTCCCAAAGAACTTCTTGTCCTTTGTCATCATCTGCCTTTACCCACTTTAATGACTCACCAAGCTTATCTTCGCTATTAGCTTGAATTAGTTCAACATCCAAAGTACCAGCTTGAATACTGTTTACATTAGTACTAGCCGTATCAGTAAACCACGCAAATGTAGTCCCAACAAACATAGCTAGACATAGTACCATTGAAATAATACTAGTAGTCAAAGCCCTTTTAGTTGATTTACTTTTCTTCATATTTTCCTCCTTGTAATCTATATTTAAAATGCTAATAATATGCTAAGCATTGGACACCTTATTTAATTCGTTCCTAAGCCTTAATAACTCTTCTCTTTCTTTTCTTAATTGTTCCTTCTCTTTTTCTAATTCGCGCTTCTCTTGCCTTTTATACTTTTTAAACAAGTCATAAGAATTCAATATTTCATTGATAATCAACAATAGAAAAGGAATAAAGATACAAAGTATATAACCTGGTATTGTCTTTAAAAACATAAAGAACTTACCAGCTTTAGGAATATGGAAACTATATTTACCAAGTACATATTGACCTTCTACCACCTTTTCATCATCAGTATCAGTGCTAGTACCATAAGTAATAAAACCATCACTTGTAACCCTTCTTATCTTATGGGTAAGCACCTCACCATAGCTTTCACTATTTTGGGAAGTATAAGCGATAATATCTCCATCTTTTAAAGTTGATGGATCAACTTGCTTTACAAGCACTAAGTCTCCAGCACTAAAGTCTGTCTTACTCATAGAATCCGATAAAACAACAAACGCTTTATAGCCAAAGATATTTTTATCAGTTCTATTAATAGAAACTGAAACAATTGTAAATATCATCATCACTATCGCAAAGATAACCACTAAAGTTGTAAAGATATTAGAAATGACATTCAATTTTTTCTTCATCAATTAAACTTCCTTTCTGTATTATTCTTAGTTTGGGTAGCCTTAAGGCATAAGTTAAAAGATAAAGAAGAACCCTGTGTCTTATTACCATTACTACTTGGATAATAGAAATAAATACTTAAATTCTTTCTTTGATTAACTTGCAATACATCGTCATAAGCCTTAACATCTTTTTCATTCATCTTAGACATAATCGAAGAATATAAAGTCTTACCATCTTCATCCTTAATTGTTACCTCTAAAACATCCTTTAAATCACCGACAACGTTATCAAAATAAAGCTTATAGTAAACTGAAGTAGAGCTATTGTTTACAATAAAGAAATCCTTTTTAACAGTCATACCAGGCTCAAAAAGATATTCATTTTCTTGAATGATTGGCTTACCATCATTGATATTAATTTCCACACCACCGGTAACAAACGTATTGTTATTAACAGAAGTTCTACTATAGATAAGCGCAAAAGTACTTATAGATAAGCCTATAAGCAAGATAACCACAATAATAAGACTCTTATTTAACTTGTTATCTATCATTTTTATCACTCCTGCGTATTAGTAAAAGTAAGCCAACACAAACAACAATTACACCAACCCAAAATATCTTATTAGAACTATAGCCGGTATTTGGTGAAACAAGATTCTTAGCATCTTCTTTATCTACTTCCCAAACAAAATCTAATTTCATAGTAGAATTTTGATAATCGCTATTAACACTTGTATCTAAAGAAACACATATTTCATAATTTAATTCTTCACTCTTACTGTTATTAGACTCTAAAGTAGAAGTGATATTTTTAAGATTGCAAACTAGCCCATTATATAAAACATCACCATTTAGTTTTACTTGGATATTAGCTACATCAGCTAAGTTAGAATCGTTATTATTAACAATATTAAAAATTACTTTTACCTTATCTTTATAAGAAACCTTCACATTATAGGTTTTACTAACACCATCTCCAGGAAACATATTAGCTACATCAAAATAAGCATTATCACTTGCTTGCTTACTATTAAGCTCTATTGAAGTTAAATCCTCACCACTTATAGCCACCCTAAAAAGACTACTTGTACATACAAGCAACGCCATAATAATAATCTTGTATAACCTTGTTCTTACTTTCATCCCTAGATCCTTTTCTAAAAATTGCGTATTAAAAAACACTACAGTTTTACCTGAATTTTTTGCAGATTGTCAAAAATGTTCTTGGCTAATCCAAAGAAAATAAAAGTCTTATTTTCTCTATTAGTCCCACTTCACTATCTACATTTGTTATTATATGGACAACTAAATTTTAAAAAATCACACAAAAGGATGATTTTGACATGAAACCAAAAGAAAAGGGCTCTAATTAAAGAACCCTTAACTTATTAATCAGCACTTGTATTACTTACTTTATATACACAAGCCTTCTTAGTTTCAGACCAAGTCCAATCCTTAGACTTCATATACTCCTCACAAGTAATCACTTTATTTATTACTTCCTTTGGTGTATAGCCAAGCTTAGCTCTTACTTTGATTCTAAGAGTAATGTTGTTATTGATATCAGCTTTATTACTTATATAGCTTGGAACATCATAACTACCTGTTATAACTAACTCTTGAGCATCATAGTTATCTGGATTGAAAGCTATTGTAAAGTTATTCCAAGTAATATCACTCTTATAATAGAAGCTATCATCTTCTATATTGTTATTTGATAGTAACATTCTAACTGTCTTATTTAAATTCCAGTTATTAGCATTATAGTATCTTAAAGCCTCTTCATAAGAGATTTCGATATCATTTATTGAATCAACATCTAATATCTTATAGCTCAAATCCTTTCTCTCATCAGGACTTACTTCATCAGTTCTAGGGAAAATGATATTTAAATACTCTTTATCTTGACTTAAATAAACCATGCTATCTTTTATACCACTTATACTTAAACCATCATTTAAAGTATATAATTTCAAGAACTCATCCTTCTTATCATTTTTAAGCGGAACTACTAAAGTATAAGCACTATTAGATTTAGCTACCGTATCGCTAGTATCCCAATACTTATGGTCTAAATCAAAGTAATCAGTAATATCGATATTTGAACTAAAGCCATTATTAACCTTAATGCTAGATAAATCAGTAGGTAACTGTTTATCTGCTTCAATACTAGATATAGCTAAACTCATCCTATTGATAACTTTCTTATAAACAGCACTTAAAGTCATATCTGTTGTTACTTCATCAATACTAATCGTTTGATCCGTTAATAATTCATCACTATTTTTTTGTTTCCAACCAACAAATTCATAGCCATATACCGTCTTAGCGCTAATAGTCGAATCTACACCATGAAGATATTTTCTAGTAGAAATAAAGTTTAACTTATTGCCTAATGCATCATATGCATTAACAAGCACTGTATGATAAACCTCACTATTATCAAGATGATATAAATAAGTATTAGAAGAAGAAACCATGTCACCATCTTTTGCGTAAACTTCTACTTCATATAACTTATCTTCACAATATGGAGCAGTTAATATGATTTCGTTATTATAAGAAATCTCATCGCTCCACTTTTCGCTACTATCTGCTACATCTTTAATCTTGTAATAAACACTACCTTTTTCAGCACTTGCGGTAAGCTTTAACTGTAACGCTCCACTATCATCATCTAAGCTTAAATAAGCATATTTATCAACATCTTCTCTAGCATAAGTGCTTGTATCATCTGGGCTTAAAGTAGGTGTTGGAACACTCAATGAAGTCTTATCAATTACATAAGTATAGTTAGTCTTACTAGAATCACTATAACCCACTTTACTAGCCCAAACAGTCAAGATATGTGCTTGTTTTAAGCCCTTAATACTTGCGATAGAAACAGTATATGAATTGTCACATGTCTTTAGTTCACCACCATCAATTTGATAATGAATAGTTGAGCCATTTGCTTCTACACCGACTTTTAAATCACCATTTGTATCAAAGTGTTCATTAGTACCATCTTTGTCAAACGTATAAGTGCCTGGATCCAATTTTACTTCAGGACTTTCACACGCTCTAAGTGTATTATCAATCACATATTCATAGATTGTCTTACTAGAATCTTTATAATCTTTCTTGCTAGCCCAAACAGTAAGTTTATGGTAAACCTTAGTATTACCATTACCCTTTAAGACAATGTCATTACCTGTTTGTATATCTCCATCATCAATTTGATAATGAATTGTTGCGCCCTCAACACAAGTTGCCTTAATGTTTAAATTACCATTACTATCAATCTTTTTATCAGAGCCATAGATACTATAAGTACCACTAGGAATATCTAATGTTGGACTTTCAACACTATCTAATGCATTATTTAAAGTATAAGTATAAGTAGTCTTAACTGAATCAGCATAATTAGTTTTGCTAGTCCAAACCGTAACCTTATAAGTTGTGCTTGCACCACTTAATGCCTCTAGTTCAATCTGAGAACCAGTAATAGCGCCATTATTATCGATTTGGTAATTATAAGTAACACCATCTTCAGCACTACTTAAATTAATAATTAGTTTATTATTACTAAATTGATCTTTACTATAAGTACCAGATGTTCTATCAACACTAGGCGCCTTTAAGTTTCTATAAGTGTTATCTAAGATAAATTCATAAGAAACAACATCCGAGATTATAGAATCCTTTTCTGCCCAGACCTTTAAAGTGTAAGTTTTACTCTTTCCATCTTCAACACTTAAATTAATAGTCTTAGTACTATCTAATTTGACTTTATCTTTATTATCATCTATTTGATAATAAATCGTTGCGTCACTTGTATCACATTTTACAGTAATAGCTAAATTACCATCAGCAAGCTTATTAACTTCATCATATCTAGTATAAGTGCCACTTTGCGCACTCAAAGTAGGAGTCGCAACAGTCTCTCTAGTTTCTTCATTATTATCTAAAGTATAAGTATAAGTTACAACTGGCGAATCATTATAGTTAGCTTTACTAGCCCAAACTTTAACTTCATAAGTTGTAACCTTGTTAGTATCGCTTGCTAATGTAATAGTATTCCCTGTTGATTCTTTGCCATTAACTGTATATTTAAATTCTACATCTTCATCACTACTTAAATTAATAACTAGATTGCCATTACTTAAATCCTCTTTATTGTAAGTGCCAGAAGGTTTATCTACACAAGGTGTCTTTAAAGCCTTTAAAGTATTATCCAATACAAAGCTATAAGTAGTTTCAGCTGATTTTTCAAAACCATCTTTCTCAGCCCAAACCTTTAAAGCGTAAGTTTTACTCTCGCCATCTTCAACACTTAAAGTAATGACATTTGTATCTTTTAGTTCAATTGGTTTGTCATCACCTATTTGATAGAAAATCTTCGCATCACTTGTATCACAGTTTACAGTAATAGCTAAATTATCATCGACAAGCTTATTAACACCATCATATCTAGTATAAGTACCACTTTGCAGACTTAAAGTAGGAGTAGAAACAATTTCCTTAACATCCTTAGTATCATCTAACGTATAAGTATAAGTTGAAACTATCGAATCCTTATAGTTATCCTTACTAGCCCAAACCTTAACTATGAAAGTCTTACTGGTATTTTCTTCGCCATATAATTCAATAGTAGAGTTGCTTAAAACTTCTTCATTATTGATTTGGAACTTATAAGTTACATCTTCATCGCTACTTAAATTAATAGTTAATTCCATGCCTTTATAAGTGCCAGAAGGTTTATCTACACTAGGTGTCTTTAAAGTCTTTAAGGTATTATCTAATGTATAGTTATAAGTTACAACATCAGAATCATCACAACCATCTTTCTTAGCCCATAGCTTTAAAGTAAATGTTTCTGCCTTATCATCTGTTCCCGCTAGAGTGATAGTATTTCTATCACTTTCTAACTCATATGGATCTTGATCAGCGACTTGATAATAAATTGTCGCACCACTTGTTGCACAACTTACCTTAAGCTCTAAGTCACCTTCACTATCAAGCTTACTATTTGCATCATATCTAGTATAAGTACCACTAGGAATATCTAAGCTAGGAGTCTTAACCTTTTCTTTTTGTAGATTTGTATTATCTATTACATAACGATAATACTTAACAGAAGAATCATTATAGCCTCTTTTACTAGCGTATAATTCAACCTCATAAACAGTGCTCTTTGAATACTCACCATCTAAAACAATAGTATCGCCACCACTAGCCTCTTTAATGTCACCTTTTACGCCATCCTTAGTGATTTGATACTTAATAGTAACACTACTATCACTATAGACTATAGAAGGGCTAAAAGTAACACGGTTAAAATAAGTAGCCGATATCATATTTAAAGTAGGCGTACTTAACTTGCTATAAGTGTTTTTTAAAACATAAGTATAAGTAGTCTTAGCACTATCATCACAGCCAACTTTGCTAGTCCAAATAGTAACAGAATATTGTTTATCAGTATTTTCACCTACTGATAACTTGATAGTAGAACCTGTTTGTTTATCACAATTATCTACTTGATAATTAACAATCTCACCTTCAGTATTAGGCGTAACGGTAATAATTAAATTACCATAACCATCAAAGTCGCTTTCACTATAGGTACCCGATGTCTTATCTACAAAAGGCGCAACTAAAATCGCACTCGCATCGCCTGTTGCACTGCCTGTTACATCAATAGTTACCTTAAACTTAGTATCACTATCAATTTGAGCCTTATCCCCATCCATTACACTCGCATCAAGTTCTAATACTAAGCTTTCGCTTGGCATTAAAACCTTTCCATTAGAATCAATAATCGAAGCCAACTTAGACTCTAAACCTTCCTTGTTGACATTTAATACCCATTCCTTATTATCGCTATCAACACCCGTTGCATAACTTGGAATTTGAGCCAATAAATCTTCTTTACTAGTACCAACATTTACATCAATTTTTAATTCTTTAATACTAGTAATCTTAGCCTTAGCCTCTTCTTGTTTAGGAATTACATAAACAGCTAAATTAATTTCATACTTCTCATACTTAACCCCATCACGTGGTTTAATAGGAAGTTTTAACATAACCTTACCAAAAGGATTGTCATTTTTCTTAATTAAATTATTCTCATCAAGAATTTGATCTAAATATTCCTGTTCAATATCTAAGAATTCAGCCGTAGTAGTATCTGATTGATTGTTATTGTTGTAGGCTGTAGCACTCTTTGGTAGTAGCGCCTTAAACTCTTCTACCGTAGCACCCTCATTTACATAAACAACTTGTTGTTTAACACCATATATTCTTGTCTCAGTTACAACACTTGAGGAAATAACTGTCATTACCCCATTTTCATCAGTAACCGCACTATTAGCACGACCTGAAAAAGAATTAGACTGTGTATAATTAGTCGTTATAGCTGTTCTATAATCATCAGAATTCTTGGCAAATAAAATCTTTTTATTTAAATCAGGACTAATTACTGCCTTAAAGGCATAAACCTTGTTATATTCAACCTTAGAACCACGAGGTAAATCAGCCCAATTACCATTATCATCCTTATATACCCAACTAATAGGAACTGAATACCAATAGCTTTCACTACCAACGGTAAAATTCAAATAAGCTAGATATCTAAATTCAGAACCAATTGCTAAACTCTCTTCATACTTTATTTGAATATTATTAGACATGCCTAGATAATCTTGGTAATAGCCTTTAATATAAACATCTCTTGCGGGCATAAAGAATTCAAGTGTATTCTTAGTTGTATTACCAGTAGAGAAATTACCAGTATCCCAATGGTCTAGAATCCTATTTTGACTATTTGTTACGGAAACAAATTGGTCGTAATAGTAAGCGCCATATTCCTTGCCATCAACATAAACCTTATAGGCGGCGCCACCATTTCTTTCCCATAATTGCTTATCACTAGCAACATATTCAACACGCCAATTACTAGCGTAGTTTGGATAGAAACACTTAACAGCCTTACTATCTAAGTTTTTTACTAATAATTTATCATTTTTTATAGCACCACTCTTAACGCCAATTAAAGACGTTTCTTCAAGACCATCATCATAGATATAAGCATATGTTCCATTACTAGCAAAGCCATTTAAAACAACATCCTGATCTTCCCAACCATTACTACCATATTCAAAATACTCACCATCAATAATATAAGTTCCACCACCTGGACTGTTCATATTTAAATTATCATGAACTTGAATATTACCACTAAACCACATGTCATAATTAGCTGAACAATAGATACCACCACCATTACCAGTGCCATTACGCGTATGAATTAAATTAGATTTATTACCAATAATATCTACATTCTCATAACTATTATCACCACGGTTATAAACACCACCACCATCAGTATGAGCACCATTGTAATTAATCTTACAATCTTTTACTAAAGTATAATTTTGATCAAGATAAAGGCCACCACCATAATTAGCTGTATTATTATGGATATCTAAGCCAGAAATAGTACCATTATTAGAGCCAAAAGTTCTAGAGGCAACATAGATACCACCACCATTACCATTATCCGCAAGATTATTGGCAATATGACAAGTGCCATCACCCTCTATTGAAAACCAAGAGTAGTTAAATTCAATACCGCCACCACTGCCTTTATTATTGGCGCTATTATTACTAATAGTAGAACCATTACTCATATGAATATGGGTGCCATCCGCATCCGAGAAAATGCCACCACCAGAAGTTCTAGAATAGTTATATTCAATATGAGCATTATCCATATGAATCTCACAATCCTCACCATTGACAAAAATACCGCCACCAGTATTCCAAGATTGGTTACCACTAATAGCTACATTAGTTAAATGTAATTTAGCACCCTTTTTCATATAGATGCCACCACCATTATAGGTATAACCACCTGTAACTAAGCCACCGGAAGTAATCTTTTCAGTAGGATTATCATCAGAACTAACTCTTTTAAAACTAAAATCCCTACTAACACTACTAGTTAAATATAGTTCAGAATTAGGATGCATAGTAATAACCTCACCACTATGTCCCGTGCCACTTCTACTGTCTACTCTTTTAATGGCAAAACCATTCATATCAATTCTAATAGTCTTACCCTCTACAACATTCATTGCCGATTTAAACTCCCAATCGCAAGTCATAACAATTGTTACACCCTTACTCATGGAAGCATTAACTGCCTCAGTTACATTTTTGTAGAATGTTTTATTGCCGCTTGAATCAACAGAATAACCAACAGAATCTTCAGCTATAATATTGCTTGGAATAGCGCTTATAAACAATAACGATAATAATAGACAATTTAATAATTTAGATAGTAGCTTATGCATATGAAAACCTCTCTTTTAATATTATAAAACATAGACAATTGTTATTTCTCAAAACACTTTTGATCAAGTAAAAAGTCATAGATATTTAAAGTTAAAATGCCATATTCATCATAATGTGGTGAAACAATATCCTTTGTGATAACAATCTTCTTAAAAGAATCATCAATTTTTCTAAAAGGCCTAATTTCCTGAGTTCTCTTTGCCTCATTCGGTAAAGAATAAGCCGATTGAATATAGTACCTAGTAGAACCAAGATTGCAAACAAAATCAACCTCTAGTTGTTTACGAACAACCTTACCAGCTTCATCTTTTTCCGCAATCGGAACAACGCCAACATCCACTTTGTATCCGCGCATACAAAGCTCATTATAAATTACATTCTCCATAGAATGCGTTTGTTCAAATTGACGGAAATTTATTCTAGCATTTCTTAAACCCAAATCTGAAAAGTAATATTTCTTAGGTGTTTCAATATACGCCTTACCCTTAATATCATAACGAAGTGCTGATTCAATTAGAAAAGAATCCTCAAAATAATCCAAATATTTCTTTATAGTAGCAGAAGTAATTTTAGATTTCTTTACACTTCTAAAAGTATTCTGTAGTTTTTCCGGATTTGTTAAAGAGCCAATAGAAGAAGATAAGATATTCAATAAATCATCAAGTTCGCCAACATTCCTTACATTGTATCGACTTGTAATATCTCTGATATAAATTTCATTAAATAAATTCTCCAAAGTTATCGCCTTATCGTTTATGTCCTCTTTTAAAACCACCATCGGAATTCCACCATACAACATATATTCTGATAAGCCTATATATTTATCACCCTTATAAGCACTCATAAACTCTGCAAAGCTTAAAGGATACATATGGACTTCATCGCCTCGCCCAGCAAATTGTGTTGCGATATCTTTTGAAAGAAGCTTTGCGTTACTTCCTGTTACATAAATATCCATATTATCTTTTCTTAGATAGCCATTTAAAACCGCCTCAAAACATTCCATCATCTGAACTTCATCTAAAAGCAGATAATACATACCATCATCAACTATTTTTGTACGAATATAAGCCATAAACTTTTCGGGATCAACACCACGTTTTTCTTTTTCGATTTGAATCAAACTCTCACCAATAAGATAAAGGTCATCAGCCGAATCAAAAGCGAAACGAATAATATGATTACTATCTATATCGCTTTCTAATAGATGATGATAAAAAATATTGTTTAACAAATAAGACTTGCCACATCTTCTAATACCAGTAATCACTTTGATTAAACCATTATTCTTTCTCTTTATTAATTTATCTAAATAAAAGTCTCGACGAATATCCATGTTTTCCTCCTAGAATAGATTTTTGCAACCTTTTACACTTTTCTATTCTATTATAGTAAAAAAATAAACATTCTAGAATAGATTTTTGCAACTTCATGCACTTTTCCATTCTAAACTCTAACTTACAGTGTTTTGTGTAAATAACAATGTATCTTCTTTATTTGCCAGTTTATTTCCATGAGCAGCAATTAATCAAACATAGAAATCTGTCGCATTGTTTACGTTTTGAAAACCATTATTATCCCAATTAAAATTTACAGAAATAAAGCTCTTAAACTTATAGAAGGTAGTTTTCAATGATTTTTAACACCAAAATTGGGTAGTTTTCAATAAAAAATATTAGATAAAAATGGTAGTTTTCAAAAATTTATCATCTCCAATGGTACATATGCAGTAAAATCCCACCTATCAGTGGTGACCATTATTGTTATATTTATCTTTTCTACTTATAATTTCTAGAATAGATTTTTGCAACCTTTCACACTTTTCTATTCTAGAAGAGACATTACGATAATTAGCTACAATCTTAAAAGAATGCTTATAGCCTATAAATAAAGGAATATAAAGCATTCTTAATTCAATTAACTGTTAAAGCACATTATACTTTCTTAAAGCATAATCGATGCCATCGTCAAATAAATCAAGGGTAACAAAATCAGCTACCTTCTTTAAGTCGTCAATGCCATTACCCATGGCAACCCCAATACTAGCTGTCTTAAGCATTTCCATATCATTTTCACTATCACCAAAGGCCATGGTCTCACTTATATCAATATCAAACATCTTGATATAACGTTTAATCGCATCACCCTTGCCACCACCTTTTCTAAAGATATCAATGCCATAACTATTCCAATAAGTAATCGTTGAATTAGATAGTTCCTTTTTAAGCATTTCCTTTTTATCTTCACTTAAATAAGCAATCGCACTATATACTTTCTCGTTATGATATTTGTCCACTCTAGGTAAACTAATATTTAAGATATCATTTTCTAGTTTTACTTTCTCATCAACATAATTTACATAAAGACCATCTTCACCACTTAAGCCAATGACAAATTCATTATTATTAAAATGAACCAATAGTTTCTTTAAGTCTTCCCCATCAAAAAGACGCTCACTAATAAGCTTATAATCACCATCATAAATAGTTTGACCATTTAATGTGATATAGGCATCAAAGCCATATCTTTCTAAATGCAGCGGTATAACTTCATTAATAGCTCTACCTGTACAAACAACAATCTTAATACCCTTTTCCTTTAATAATCTTAAGTCTTCTACCTCTTTATCAGGAACACCTCTTTGTCCTAATAATAGTGTTCCATCAATATCAAAAAAGATTGCCCTAATCATGTTTATCTAAACTCTCCTTAGCCTCTTTAAGATACTCTAATGCATTATTCTTAATCAAATTAATATGATCTTTTTCAAGTTCTTTTTTAATAACACAAGGACTGCCATAAGCTAAACTATTACTTTTAATAACCTTGTTTTCACTAACCAAGCTACCAGCTCCAATAAGACAATTGTCTTCAATAACCGCTCCATTTAAGATAATAGCTCCCATGCCAATTAAAACATTATTTCCAATATGACAACCATGAATAATTGCCCCATGTCCTATAGTTACATTATCACCAATTAAGACATCATACTTTTTATCAACATGCACAACGCAATTATCTTGAATATTAGTATTATTGCCTATACAAATTGAATTACTATCGCCCCTTATAACCGCATTATGCCAAATACTAACATTCTCCCCAATTTTAATATCACCTTTTAATACAACATTTTCACCCAAATAATACATGCACTAATTATAATAAAAGAGTATGAAAAAGAAAATTTTGATTATCTATACTGGTGGAACCATTGGTATGTCAAAAACTGATAATGGCTATGCCCCAGAAATGAATAAGTTCTTAGATATGGTAAACAATATTGAAGAACTACATGCTGAAAAAATGCCTGATTGGACAATAGAAGCTATTTCTCCAATATTAGATTCTAGTAATATTTCATTAAATGAATGGAATAAAATTGGTGAAAAAGTATATGCAAACTACGATAAATATGATGGTTTTGTAATACTACACGGAACAGATACTATGAGCTATAGCGCAAGTGCCCTCTCTTTCATGTTAGAAAACAACAATAAGCCCATTATCTTTACCGGCTCCCAAATTCCCTTATGTGAACTAAGAAATGACGCTAGAGATAATTTAATCACTTCTATTATGATAGCGGCAAGTGATGATATTAATGAAGTATGTCTATATTTTGGCGGAAAACTTTTAAGAGGCAATAGATCAATTAAATATTCAAGTGATGGTCTAATTGCCTTTAAATCACCAAATTATCCTTTACTTGGTCAAGCTGGCATCAATATTGAAATAGATAAGAATAATCTATTAGCTAAATCAGATAAACAAATAAATTTAATAACCCTAAAAGATAATCCAATTGGGGTAATAAAAATATTTCCAGGTATTCAATTTGATTTATTCAAAAATATTATGACCAAAGATTTAAAGGCTGTCGTAATTGAAACCTTTGGCTCAGGCAATATACCCGATAATAATGGAACATTACTACCAATAATTAAACAAGCCTTCGACAATGGCATACTAGTTGTAATATGTTCACAATGTATTCATGGTAAAGTATCCCTTGGTACCTATGAAACTAGCAGTAAGCTAAAACAAGCTGGGGCAATATCTGGATATGATATTACAACAGAAGCAGCTGTAGCTAAACTATATTATCTATTAAGTAAAGGCTTAATTAATGAAGATATTAAAGTCTTAATGGAAACAAATATTAAAGGTGAATTAACAAATTAAAAGCCAAAGTACTACGCTAGAGGATTCTCGCCAAAGAAAGTTAAGTGTAGTACTTAGGCTTTTTTATTATAACTATTATTCTTCAAAACCTTTACAAAATAACTAATAACTGTACCTGTAGAAAGCGTGGCAATAATTGATCCTATACCAAATTGTCCTTTCATTAAAATACCAAAGATAAATAAGATAATATCGGTAATAGTTCTAACCACTTTATACTCAAAGATACATTTATCCGTTATGCCAAGTACTATGGCATCAAGTGAACTTGTTCCACTATCTTTATAAATAAGAATGGCACAGCTTAGGGCAGTAGTAATAATTGCCATAACTAACATAATAACTTTTAATAAAATGGAACTTGTATCAATATTCTTAAACAATAAATTAAATAAGTTAATAAAAGGGCCACATAAGAAAGCATTAAAAATAGTAATAACACTAATATATTTTCTTCCTACAATATAGCCAATTACTAAAGTAATAAGCGCATAAATCCAAGAGCCTACACCAAGTGAAGTATTAAATAAGTTATGTAAACCATCTTCAAAGATTGTAATACTATCACTACCTAGTCCAGCACTAACGTATAAATTAACGCTTAAGCCTATAAGTATAGCTGATAACACCATATAAGGAATAAGCTTTATTTTCTCTTTTATATAATCTTTATTCTTTGTATTAAACATAAACGCATATAATAATTTAACATATTTCTAAAAAGTCTACAAAAGTAAAACCTCATATAGAGGTCTTACTTAAAATACTTTGTTCGTTTGATTTTGTCACCATTACTTTCAATGATATCTTTATACCAATAATAGCTCTTTTTAGGAGTACGCTTTAAATCTTTATCATCAAAATCCACAGCTACAAGACCATATCTTTTTTCAACGCCATTTTTCCAAGAATACAAATCAAAGCTACTCCAAGCATAGTATCCTCTTACATCAACACCTCTATCTACCGCATTCATTATGGCATTAATATGTTCATTCATAAAATCAATACGATAATCATCTTGAACTTGTTTTACTTTAACATCTTCTCTAACACCAATACCATTTTCCGTAATATAAATAGGTAAATGATATTTGTTATAAGCTTCAACAAGTCCTTTTTCTAATCCTTGAGGATAAATCTCTGTTCCCCATTCAGTATAAGTGGCGTTAGGATTATCAAATATTTGTTCAAACCATCCCTTAATAATGACAGTATTCTTTCCCTTAAAGTTTTTACCACTATTGTTAACAACAAAATTAGTTTCACCTTCACTATATGGCTTAACCAAGGTATGAGAATAATAGTTTAAACCCAAGAAATCAACCGTATTATTTTTTATGATGGGTAAATGCTCATCCTTGATAAAAGATAAATCATATTTCTCGTTTAAACACTCTAATAAATCAAAAGGAAGTTCGCCCTTAGCGGCTGTATCAAGAACCCAGTTATTAGAATAGTTATCCGCAAAGCGCATAGCAATTCTAGTCTTTAAAGTATCATCAACACCATTAACAGGCGAAAAAGAATGCACAATACCAATTTGGCCCTTATAGTTATTTTCTTTAAATTCCTTAACAGCCAATGCGCTAGCATACATAATATGATAGCCAGCTTTAATCATCTCATAAGGGTCTTTATGACCAGGTGGATAATTACCAATTAGATAGCCAGAGGCTGTGCACCATTTAGGCTCATTAAAAGTAACCCAATGGTCTACTAAATCACCAAAATTATCAAAACATACTTTCGCATAATGTTGGTAAGCATAACAAGTTTCCTCATTTAGCCAACCTCCTTTATCCTCTAAATATTGAGGCAAATCCCAATGATATATTGTTACAAAAGGAGTAATGCCATTTTCCTTTAAACACGTAAGTAATTCACGATAAAAATCGATTCCCTTTTGATTTATTTCGCCATTTATATTCTTAATAATACGAGGCCAAGAAAGCGAAAAACGATATGAGTTTTGGCCTCCCTCTTTCATCATTTTTATATCTTCTCTAAAGTGATGATAATGGTCGCTAGCGACATCTCCATTTTCATAGCCACCATCATGAAGATATTTATCCCACATGCTAAAAACTTTGCCATCTTCATTCCATGCGCCTTCGCATTGGTATGATGCGGTTGCACCACCCCATAAAAAATCTTTATTCAACATTATTTCTTTCCTTTTTAAGTTCAAGTATTTCCTTTTGCATAAAAATAATTTGCTTAGCAAGATCTTTCATTATAATAGCGGCATTTAAATGATCTTGAGCATGAACCATCAAAATATTAGGTGAAACACTATCACCATTAGCCATCTTTACAAGCAAATCAGTTTGCATTTTATGCGCTTGATTAAGTTCTACTTCACCTTCCTCAGTTTTACTTTTTGCAAGCTCAAATTCACCATTATTTGCCGATTGTATAGCTTCCATAAAACAGCTTTTAGCATTACCAGCATGTAATATTAATGTAAAAGACTGTTCCTCTGAAGTTAAATTTTCCATAATTCTCTTCTTTCTAATATCAGGAGTCGTTTGACTCCTGATAAATAATTATTCCGCCATTATTTTATCGCTACTTCTTTCGTGTGCCTTAAAGAATGGATAATAAATAAGCATATCAAGTAAAATAAGTACTACGATAAGGATTGCAGCTTTAATATCGCCTGTTGCCAAGTATGAGCCAAAGATTGATGGCATATTATATGACAACATCGCAAATGTTCTACCAATAATGTTTGCTGACATCAATAGATAAGAAATAGTTACATTAACTACCGAAGTAAGGAAACATGGTATAAACAAGATTGGATTTAGCATGATAGGTAAACCGAAGGTAATAGGTTCTGAAATACCAAAGAACGCTGGAATAATACCCAATTTACCAACCATCTTGATATCTTCTTTCTTAGATAATAAGCACAATATTCCTAGCGCCAAACAGTTTCCAAGACCACCAATAATACCAAAGTAGCACCAGAATGATACTGTGAAAACATGTGGTAATGCTGTTCCGGCAGCTTGAGCAGCAGCATTTAGTGATAATGTACCATATTCAATTGGAGCCAATAAGCCATTCCATACTGCATCATGAATACCAAAGAACCAGCCAACATTTAGTAATACAGCTACAAGTATTGCGACTGGAAGTGAATCAGCAGCTTCAAAAGCAGGTGATAAAACTTTAATTACAACACCAGCTAAAGATGTTCCGGCAAAAGTATGACATAGTGTAAAGATAATTGAATCTACAAGTAAGATAATAATTGTTGGAACAAGTGAAGCAAATGTATCAGATAATGCAGCAGGTACCGATTCAGGCATCTTAATATAGCCAACACGTTTATCTCCTAAGAATTTAAACATTTCAACTGTAAAGATAGCTACAAATATTGCAACAAGAATACCCTTACCATCCCAATAAGTAATTTGTACTAAGGCATTGCCATAACTTAATTCTTGTGGATAGCTAGCCAATAAGATAAAGCCAGCGACAGCTGTGATAATTGGCATAAATTGGTTTAATTCATATCTTTTTGAAAGATAATAAGTAATACCAATACATACATAAAGTGACATTGAACTCATTGTAATTAAGTTTAACCAGCTTAATATAGTTGAGTTGTTGGTCGCAAAGTTTTTCCACGCTAATAAGAAACCACTTGATGCATCAAATCCCGATCCAGCATTGATAACCGCAACAATAGCGCCAAAAAACAAAGGTGGTAAAATCGTCATAAAAGTATCACGAATTGCCATCAAATGTCTTTGCTTAGCAATCTTGTTGGCAAGAGGCATTAGATTCTTCTCAAGCCAAGCAATAAATTTTTCCATAATAGAAATATCTCCTCCATCTATCTATCTATTTATTTAGTATCTGCTTTGCCTGCTTTAGAACATCAGCTGCATTCATTCTTCCATAGGCAAGCGGATTGATACTCACAACCGGAATGCGATTATTTGTCTTTTCCTTAATTTGATCAATTAAATATCTAACTTGTGGGCCAACCATTATAATATCGGCAGTATCAGTATGCTTATAATATTCTTGTTCACTATAGGCATGAACATCAAATTCACCTTCACCAGCTGCATTCATTCTTGTTGCCAACATACTTGTTGACATACCCGCATTACAAACCAAAATTATGTTAATCATCTTAAATCCTCCCAATTATTTTTGATTTCATCTCTATACCAGTAATAAGACTTCTTAGGTATTCTCTTGCAATTATCATCAAAATCCACAGCTACAAGACCATATCTTTTTTCAGTACCATTTTTCCAAGAATATAAATCAAATGGTGACCAAACAAAATAGCCATTTATATTTGCGCCATCTTTTTTAGCTTTTAATAAAGCTTTGATGTTCCCTTTAATATAATCTATTCTTTCATCATCATTTAAATCACCATGAATATCTTCATATAAACCCAAACCATTTTCGGTAATATAAATTGGCTTATTTAAATATTCATTACGCATCAAAACATCATACATGGTCTCTGGTTTAATAACCATGTTCCAAGCATTATGAGGGAGCTTTTGCATAGTATCGTTATCAATCTCAAACCAACCCTTTACAACACTCCGCATATCACCCTTATAGTTTTTACCTTGGTTATTAACTTTAACCTTTGTTTCACCACTTGTATAAGGTAAAACATATTGTGGAGAATAGTAATTCAAACCAATAAAATCAACTGTATTCTCTTTTATAATCTTTAAATCTTCATCTTTAACAAAACTAAAATCATAACCGCTATCTTTTAGTTTTTTAACCATGTCATCTGGAAATTTTCCTAAACAAGCTGTCTTGGTTTGCCAATTATTGCAATAGTTTTCAGCATTTCTGATGGCTTGTTTATCATTAACAACTGAATAAATCGCTTGATAAGAAGCTACTAAACCAATTTCGCCACTATATCCACTCTCTTTATAGCTTTTAACAGCTAAAGCACTTGCAAGCATTACGTTATAACAGCACTCTATTACTTCTTGAACATTGCCTACATGATTTGGTGGATAATTGCCAGACATATAGCCAGAGAAGATAAACCATTTTGGTTCATTGAAGGTTGAAAAATATTTTACATCGTCAAATTCTTTAAATAAGACTTCACAGTACTTTACAAAAGCATATACTGTATTCTTATTAAGCCAACCGCCCTCTGCTTGTAAATACTCAGGTAAATCCCAATGATAACAAGTAACAAAAGGCTCAATATTATATTTATGGCATTCATCAATTAAAGACCTATAGAAAGCAATTCCCTTCTTATTGACATCGCCTTCCTTGTTTTTAATGATTCTAGGCCAAGAAATAGAAAAACGATAAGCATTATGACCACCATCTGCCATCATCTTAATATCTTCTTTATAACGATGATAGTGGTCACTAGCTACATCACCATTTTCAAGATTATTGTCATGAAGATATTTATCCCACATACTTAAGGCCTTATCATCTTCATTCCATGCTCCTTCGCATTGGTATGATGCGGTTGCACCACCCCACAAGAATTTTCTATCGTTCATATCATTTCCTCTTTACAAAAACACTATAGCATTCAAAGAAAAAATAAGATTTTTTGTATTTCACACCACTGTGAAAACATTATTAAACATTAAATTTTTAAAGTGTTTAAATATAATATGTATGGCAGATTATACGCTACGTCAAATAGAAATATTAAAGATTATTTCTTCTCATAAAGGTTATGTCACATCCCAAGCAATAATTGCTGACTTAAACATTACAAGAAGAACTTTAATTAATGATATAAAGGCCTTGAATATTAAAAATGAAATAATTTTGTCAAACAATAAAGGCTATAAAATAAACGAAAAATATAATGAAGAAATAGATGACATTTTGTTTAATTGTCAAAATAAAGATGAAGATCTTGATTCGCTAATTAGATATATGCTAATCAAAAACAACAGTATCAGCATAAACGAAATGGCAGATAAGTTTTATATTTCAACAAGTAAGTTAATTAGACTACTACCAAAAATAAACAATCAGTTAAGCACTTATGATTTAACGGTTGAAAGAAAAAATAATAATCTTATCATTGAAGGAAGTGAACAAAATAAGAGATTACTTTTAGGAAACATCATCCATAATGAATCTTATTCTTTCTTTTCCGATATCGACAACTTCAAAGAATACTTTCCCAATATCCCAATAGATGAAATATGCCCAAGTATAGAACAACTATTAAGTGAAAATGGTTGTAGTATACCAAAATATTATGAAGTAAACTTCTTAATAAATATTCTTGTTACCTTATCAAGAAACCCTTTTATCGTATCTAATTCTTATGAAAAGGCACCATCAACATCTCAAAACTACACAACTAGAATTTTAGCTTACAAAATAAATGAAATGATGGAATCTAAATTTCATATTCACTATATAAATAAATTGATTACGATAAAAGAATTGGAACAAATTCTAGAAGGCTTTATTTCCACTAATAATCAAAAGCCTAAAACCTTTGATTTATCAGACTCATTTGTGAAAATAATTAGAAATATAGTTGAGGAAACCTTTAAGTATTACTATCTAACATCAATTGATTATCAAGAATTCTTAAGAGTATTTTGTATACATGTATCCGAAATGGTAAAAAGATGCATGAATTCTATTAGTTATGTGCCAACAAATATTTCCATTAAACAAAATGCACCATATGTCTATGAAATAGCTGTCAGCATAGCCTCAAAGATTTCTAAAGCCTTTAATATAAAAATACCTGAAATAGAAATAAATCTAATTTCTATTCATATTGGATACGCCATAGAACAAGCAGTAGATAAGGCATCTATAGCTCCAATAGCATTAGTTACGCAATTTGAAAACAACAATAACATCATAGCTGATAAAATTGTTAAATCAATTGGCTATAAAATTCAAATAATGGGCTTCTATAACTCTTTATATGAAATACCCTATGGCCTTTATAAAAAGTGTTTGATAATAACCACCGAAAAGGTTGATACAAGCAATAAAAACATTTGTTGCATATCACCATTCGCCTTAGATAGCGACATCATAAGGGTACAAGAAACTATTACCAACTTTATAAAAGAAAGAAATACTAAAGAAGTATCAGAATTAATACATCGCTATTTAAGCGAAGATACTTTCTTTATCATGAACAAGGCGTTAAACAAAGAAGAAGCAATTAACTTTTTATGCCAAAAAGCACTATTAAACAACGATGTCCCAGAAGGTTTTAATACACAAGTATTAAATAGAGAAAAGTTATCTTCAACATGTTTCTTTGATAAATTCGCAATTCCTCATTCTAATTTGCAAAATGCTTATCAGACAAAATTATATGTAATGATAAACAAAGAAAAAATAACATGGGATAAGGCAAAAATAAAACTTGTTTGTTTGATTCTAATTAAAAGAGAAACAAATGATGATTTTAGAAAATTATATGCAGGTCTTAGTGAAATACTATGCAATAAAGATTTTATATTTGACAACATAGACAAGATAAATAGTCTAGATGACTTTTTATATTACTTATTAAAATAGGAGGAAAATATGATTATTAAAGTTGGAACAACTAGAATCAAAGATATCATCAAAGATATCGATGGAAAAGAAATTAATGGTGTTACATTTAAGTACACTGGAAAAACTATGGGTATTATGGCAACATTTGAGCATAATGCCAAAGACTTTGAAACAGCTAAACAAGCACTAAGATCCTTTATAAAAGCATCAGATGAATACGCAGCTTTGTTTGTATCTTATAGTGAATAATAGAGCACTTGCTGCTCTATTATTTATTCATATAGCATCCGCAAAAATGTTTTTATAAACTCGTCATAATCACCTTGTTTAGCCAATAGTTTTAATTTTTCAGGCTCTATAGCCAATTGAGTAATAGAAGTAAAGATATCATCAAAAGTTTCAAAATCTTTATTAGATACAGAAATCATCATAATAATTGATACTTCATTCCTCCCCCAATTTAATGCCTTGTTAAGTAAACAAACACTTATCACTGTTTCATTAGCTGAATACTCTGCTGGATGAGGAATGGCAATCATATTAAAATCAGTTGGTGCAATCTCTTCTCTTTTATTTATACTTTGTTTATAGTCTTTAGAAACATAACCATTCTTATATAAATTATCACTTAAAAATTCTATAGCTTCTGCCTTAGTATTGAATTCTTTACTGGCAAAAAATAAATCTCTCTTAAACAAAGAATAAATGGTCTTCTTACTCTTGATAATATTCTTTTGTTTCTTTATCTCTTGAATGATATTGTTTATATTATTTCTATCTTCACTTGTAAGAAAACTAGATATTTTTAGCACCCTACAATCACTATTAAAATAAGAGACAAAGGTGCATATTATCAAATCAACATCGTTTGAAACAGCTAGACCATCATATGAAGTATATACATTAGATATGTATAAATCTTCACTATATAATTGAGCAATCTTTTTTAACCCTGAATTATAGTTATAATACTCAGGACTAACTATTATGACATTCAACTTATTTCTAATTGATTTAAGTTCTTCTATTCTTGTACCAATATGTAAGGCAATATAAGCAATCTCACTTTCAGAAATCGTAAAATGCATATTTTTCTTAATAATACCTGCTACCGTAACCGCAACATCATAAGTTATTGGTGAAGATTGTTTAATAGTGGCTAGTAATGGATTATTTAAGTTTACATTGTTCTTAATTCTAGTGATTAAAGAATCCAGATGCAACATGAAAGAATACTTCAAAGTAGAGTCATTCATATCAAGGTTATAGTTAGTCATTAAACTATCAAATATTTCCTTGGAAAGACTTGATGTTTCGATATTGTTAAAATCATCATTTAAATGATTGTCATCACTTTTTACACGCGTTGAAAGAATCATTGAAAATTGATTTTTGGCATTATTAGAAAATTTAAAGTTGTACTTCTTTTCAATAGGTGCACATATCTTGTTTATCTCATCACTTGCCTTATCTAATTCGCTATCGCTAATAGGCAAAACACCATTTACTTCTTGGTTTAAAGAAATCAAAATATGCAAACATAAATTAATAATTGAATACTCATCCATGAAATAATTTAAGTTGCTTAAAACATAGCGTATTGAATTATTAATAAAATTAACATCCAAATCCGGAAATATTTCTTGTAGTCTATCTACCGATAAAAGAGAATGTGAATTATTACTTTCGGAATAAATGATATGTTGAGTCAATTTTTTTAAATCATGATAATTGCCACTAAAAATAAGCTCATCTCCTTTATTTATTAAACGAACATGAAACTTACTTATTTCTCTTCTAAGTCTAATAATGTCATTATGCAAAGTTGAATCAGATATTGCGAAGTAATCCAATAAATATGGAACATGCAATTTCTCACCACGAATTAAGCCTTTTCTAAGTAAGAAAGTCTTTCTACCTTCATAATCTTCTGGCCTTTTTCTACTTAGCTTAGTATTTTTATAGCTTAATTTAATTCCCTTATCATTAGAATCAACTATATATTGATTATCATTTTTTATATCTTTTAAGTAATTATAAAAGCTCCGCCTTGATATACTACAATCATTGATTATTGTATCCACTTTTACATAATCAGCCTTATTTAATAAATAGCTAATTACAACATCTTCCTTATTAGCCATAATTCTTTAAATTTAATTTTGCAAAAATAAATTGTATAAATGCAAATACTATCAACAAGATATTTGCATAAACAACTTTAGTTGGATCGGTGAAATAATATACAGTTGTAAATATCACTTCCATCACAAATGGTAATACAAATTTGCTTACTTTGCCACTTGTTGTATATAACAAAACCATCACTAATAAATTACTCGCCAACATGGCTATTGTAATTATTCCTACATATAAGAAATAATCATTCGGCAATAAAGTATACATATTAATAACATTATTAGCTGTTTCTTCACTTACGGTTTTGATTAAATTATTAAATAAAGTGCCATTGTTCATTTGCTTAATGTATAAAAGATTTGATATTGCAGCCATTAGTGTTGTATTTAAAACATCAGCTATACTCATTCCTAAAGCCATACCCATAACATTATTTTTTTCTAACTTATGATGATAATAAAACTTATCTAAAATAATTAAGCCCAAAACCATTGATAGTGCGGTTAATAAAACATAGGCAATTATATAAATTGTTGTATTATTTAAATAAGTCGCAAACATCGATATTAGAAAGTTTACTAAAACATGTTTGCATAAAAATTCAACAACTATTCCAATAATAATATCCCAGAAGTTAAAGGCCAATTTATTTATTTTCTTCTCATAAAGAAAGAAAGCGATTGGTGAAGCAATAACTAATAATAGGGAAATAATTGAGTAAATAAGTTTTATTGTCATATAAGCTCCTTTTATAAAACAAGAGGCTACTAAAAGCCCCTTGTTAGTAGTAATATTATTATTCTAAGTTCTTTCCATTAGTCTTAATAACATTCTTATACCAATAGAAAGAGTCCTTACGATAACGTTTGCATTCCTTTACATCATCATCAGTTCTATCAACATAGACAAAGCCATAACGCTTAGCAATGCCATTACTTGTAGAAAGCAAATCAAACGCAGACCAAGGATTATAGGCAATTAAGTCTACGCCATTTTCAATAGCTCTTGCCATCGCCTTAATATGAGCTCTAATATATTCAATACGATATGGATCGTGTATTGAACCATCTTCTTCAAGCTTATCGTAAGCACCAAAGCCATTTTCGCAAATCATGACTGGCTTATGATATCTATCATTAATATCTTCAAGCACATACTCTAAACCAGTTGGATCAATTGGCATAGAGAAATCGGTATCCTTTAAATATTCATTCTTACAGCCTTCAAACAAATCTGGTTGAATTTCATAGGTTACTGAACCACCTTTACCAACTTTATTATTTTCTTTTGAACGTCTTGATGCACCAGGTGTTGGAGCCTTAACACAAGCTGATTGATAATAATTGATTCCTAGGAAATCAAAACACTTAGATCCTTCTTTAATGATATCCATATCACCATCTTTGATTTCGAAATCAAGTCCTTGTCTTTTTAAATAAGCCATAACTGATGGTGTATATTCACCTTTAAAGTAAGCGTCCATATAGAAATAATTCTTAAAGTTGCATGCATTTTTGGCAGCCAATACATCTTCAGGAGCTGAAGTAGCTGGATAATATGGAGCCATATCAAGTGCCGCACCAACTAGCCCACCTGGAACAAGTTCATGTACCGCTTTAGCCGCCTTAGCGTGAGCTAAATTCATATAGTGGTTTGCTTGATATCTAAATTTTGGATTAAACTTATCTTCAAGTCTAATCTTATTTTTAACATCGATATAATTTACAACAATACTTTGTTCATTAATTGTTAACCAATATTTAACTTTTGAACCATACTCTTTGCACAAAAATCTAGCATAATATTCAAAATCATCAATAATTTGTCTATCTGCCCAACCAGCATATTTATCTACAAGAGCCATAGGTAAATCATAATGCCACATAGTAACAATTGGCTCAATATTATGTGCTTTTAATTCATCAATTAAATCATGATAGAACTTTACACCCTTGGGATTAGGTTCACCTACGCCATCTGGCAACACTCTTGACCAGTTGATAGAGAAACGATATGAGCTAAAGCCCATTTCAGCCATTAAGGCAACATCTTCTTTGTAATGATGATAGTGGTCGCTTGCTACACTGCAATCCGCATAACCTCTTTTATCATGAATTTCTCTATTAATTACATCTTGTTGGTTTTCTTTCTTTCCATCTTCTAAAGCCGCACCCTCGCATTGATAAGCACTAGTTGCAGCACCCCACATAAACCCTTTTGGAAATTCTTTAACTACTTGCATAAAACCTCACTTTAATTTCTTATACATTTTAATTAGCTTCTCAGCCATATTTACTTCTGACATGATAGTCATAATTGTATCTTGCGCATGAATAAACAACATTGGAAGTTTAGGCTCTTCTTCACCAGCATATTCCTTTGCAGCCAAAGACTGTAATACATCGGTTTGAGCCTTATGAGCTTGCTTAACAAATTCTTTAGCTTCAGCCATAAACTTATCAGCCTTTTCTTCATCACCATCCATGATGGCATCTAAAGCTTCATTAGCTTTATTTCTGGCATCACCAGCTGGCAAAATTATATTCATTGAAATTTTGGGGAAATCAAATTCTTCCATAAAACCCTTTCTAATTAAAGAGCTAAAGTTGATTACTCAACTTTAGCTTCTAATGCATTTTCTTTTTCTAGAACACTCTTTTCAAATACCTTGAAGAATGGATAGTATACAAGAGCATAAATCGCAAAGAATACAAACCACCACAAGATACCTCTTAAATCTCCTGTAAGCATTACTGTACCAGCAATAACAGGAAGAGTACCAACACCAGGTAATGAAACATTCGGATAATTCAATAGTCCAGCTTTAAAGATTACAAATACTAAGATTGAACCAATTACTGAATTTAAAATCATTGGAATCATTAGGATTGGGTTATAAACCATTGGCGCACCATATAAGATAGGTTCATTAATAGAGAATAGACCAGGACCGATACAAACCTTACCTAATGTCTTTAATTTCTTTGACTTAGAGAATAAGAACATAATATTTAAGGCAAGAGTAGCACCAATACCACCCATATTGATTAGACCAATACCAGATCTAATTTCTGTAACATTGATATATTGTGCAACTTCACCAGCAGCCAAAGCGGCTAAGTTAGCCTCTTGAGCAGGGATGGAAATAGCGTTATTAATTCCTGAGAAAGTCCAACCAGATACACCCAAACCATAGAATAATGACATGATTGTATTATGAGCGATAAAGCCAGGTAAAGTTTGGGCAACATTTTGTAATGGAGCAAAAATCTTTAAAATGATAGGAAGAATATCAACATTATAAGTAATTACGATTGTTCCAAGAATTAGAGTTGTAAGAAAAATAGGAATGATGTTTTTAACCCACTCTTGAACAAATGTAGGAACACTTGATCCATCCTTGAAGAATTTAATCTTACTAACTAGATGGAATACAACCGATACATACAAGCCAATAACCATACCAAGTAAAATACCTGATGGGCCAAGTCTTGAATAAGATAATTCAAACAAGCCGGTATCAGCATTTGTAGCACCTTTTACTGCCATAAAATCAGCACAAACAGCAGTTAAACCAGCAACTATTTGATAATTACGGTGTTTAAGTTTAACCATTATTTGACCAGCGATATTAAATGCAGCTAGTAAACCTAATAATTGGAATGTGTAAGTTCTTACGAAAGTAATTGAAGGCAAGAAACTTACCCAAGAAGCTAATGCTTCATAGAAGAATACAAGTGCACCAGTTAAAATAAATGGCAAACACTTAATAATACCTTCAGAGAACCCGGCAATCCAAGGTTTCATCATAAAGTTTTCAACAGCTGGTGAAAACTTGTACTGTAGCCAATCCATAAATTTATTGGATTTTTCAACTTTTGTAGACATATAACCCCCTCTTTTTTCTACATCTTTCCAGCTTTTTTCATTTCGCTAATTGCGAAATCACACATTTTAGCACCATCGATATTCCCATACACCTCTTGGGGAATAACAGCAATAGCTACATCAGATTCCATCTCTTCTGCAGCCTCCTTAAATTCCTCTAGATGAGAAGCGAAGTGTGGGCCTAACAAACAAATGTCATAGTCAGGCATCTCATCAATGGCAACGCTTTGACTTTTTGCTGTAACGTACCAATTTAAGCCCTTTTCTTTAGCAGCTTTAGCAGTAGCTGAAGCCAAGAAACCAGAGCTCATACCAGCACCACAGCATAACAATACTCTTTTATCTTCCATAATAAGTATCCTTTCATTACTTAAATTCTAAGATTGAACTAAGTAATAAAAAAGTTAGACCTTTGCAGTAAATTAGTGCAAAAATCTAACCATAATTTATTACATTTATATTTAAAGTAACTGTTAAACAATTATTACTTACTATAAAATAAATAGGGTAAATAAAAGGAGACATAATTATATATGAAAACAATAAAAGTAGTAGCTGCCTTAATGGTAGAAAATAATAAAGTACTTATTGCAGCTAGAAAAAAGGGCGAATTTGAAGGACTATGGGAATTTCCTGGCGGCAAGATTGAAGAAGGTGAAACGCCTGAAGATGCCTTAAAAAGGGAAATCATGGAAGAAATGGAAATAAAGATTGATGTCAATTCTTATCTTATGACAAGAGAATATGATTATCCTAACTTCCATCTTTCAATGGAATGCTTTATATGCACACCACTAAGTGACCATATACATTTAAATGACCATCTAGGCTATAAATGGATAGAAATTAAAAAAGATCCATCAATCAATTGGGTACCAGCTGATGAAGAGATCTTTAATCAATTAATTGCTAAAACACAAAATAGCAAATAAGCACAAGTGCCACATGGCACTTTTATTTATCACAAGTTTGCTCAGTTATTTTGGTAGTTAGATAATCATAAATATTGTCTTTACAAGAATCAAAAAGTTCATAGTATATCTCGACAATATCGACACCATCAGCGTTCTTTTTCTGAACTCCATCGACATATTTTACTTTTCCCAGGTAATAAAAATCCTTTTCATCTTTCATCTTATTTACAAATAAATGAATATTTTCATAGCCTTTAATGCTTTGCATTTCATCGCCATCTAGTCTTCGATTATTTTTAGACATACAACAAATATGCTTGTTATCAATAAATCTATCTTCATACATATGCTCTTTTTTGGTGTCTTCTAGGCTTTTATTATAAGTTACATAAACCGCCATAGTATTAGAAGCACTATCATATTTATAACCGCCTATATTTAAAGGAACCTCGTTTTGATTCCAATTTAATAATCTACAAACATCTTTTCTTGTATAACGTTCATACAATACTAAATCAGTATCTCTATAAGTATCTTTATATTTTCTTTGATATACGCCCTTTGCATAAGCACTTATTTTCTTTAATTCTTTTACAAAATCAATATTCTTCAAACAATTTTCAAAGTTTTTATTAATATTTCCATCTTCATCCATAATTCTCTTTTGGTTATAGCGTTTTCTTTCGCTTTGTTGCATAAAAGAGCTATCTAGATATTTTTCAATACATCTTCCTTTTTTGGAGAATTTATTAAAATTAATCGGTCTGCCTTCGATAATGTCCTCAATAC
>CAVFKJ010000045.1:0-8559 GCA_963623125.1 Clostridium sp. CAG:217 | reverse complement strand
TTACTACCAAATACAGCAGGCTGTAACGCTAGGATAAAAGCGCTAGTATAAAGGCCTTGCCAATTATTATAAAAAGATATATCTACTTCAATAGCCTTTTTAATTAATCCAAAAATATTCCAATTGCCGCTAGAAATATAATGATATAAATTTGTTGAATAGCCAAAATCATCAGCACAAGGCCTACTATAAATAGAAATATAAATTAAGGGAACAACACTAATAAGCAATATAATACTTAGCACAATATATAGATACTTTTCTAGTTTAAATCTTTTAGTCATAAAAACATTATACTTTACACCTTTAGTTAAATTCAAAAATACCTTGTATAATTATCTAGATGAAAAAGTTATCTTTAAAAGAATTATTAATAAAATATTCTGATTTATTTTATTATTTAAGTTTAATTATTGGATTATTATCATTTACTTGGCTAGATTTTAAAGATACATCTTTTATAGGCAAATTCGATATACTACGTATTGTTTTATCAATGTCTTTCTTATTATTAAGAGGAATATCTTTATTATTGATAGATAGAGATTATGTCCTAAAATCAGCAGTTATAAGTATCCCTTTTATAATTTCTTTTTGTTTCTTTAATAGAACTGTCTATCTTATACAATCACTAGCTTTTATATTATGTGCCCATAAAATAGATAAAAATAAAGTAATTAAAATAATTGTTTATTCATCTGTTTTAACTTATCTTGTTTCTCTTATCGGTTATCTTACAAATCTAATTAATATCACAGTTGAACTACCACAATATTACTCTAGATTTAGATGCTACTTCGGTTTTAAGCACCCAAGCTACTTTAGCATTCACTTTTGTGCAATACTATTCGGAACTTGGTACTTGTACTTTAAAGATAACTATTTAAAATCAACAATCATCTTCATATTAAGCGCTATATTCTTGTTCTTTGTGCCAAATACTAGGACTAGTGCCTTTATCTTATTGTTGTTTCCGATAATAATATTAATTTCAAAATATATTGTTAATTCCAACAATAAGACGCTTAAATATATAACAATATTTTCACCAATTATCTTAACAGTACTATCTTTGATATTAATGCTCCTTGTAACGCCAGCTACACCAAACTCTTTTTTAGAAACTTTTACTATAAGATTCACCCAGGCCTTGGGATATTATCAAACTTACGGTATACATTTATTTAAAAGCTCAACACTATGGCTTGATAATGTATACTTGTTTCTTCTACAAAGTTTTGGAATAGTTTGCACGCTTGTTTATGTTTGTTTATTAATGCTTTTGAATAGAAATTTGATACAAGAACAAAACTATCACATGTTAGCGATAGCTTTGTTCTTTCTAATATATGCCCTAATGGATAATTACGGCATTAATGTTCGTTTTAATATTTCACTTCTATATATCACAAACGTATTGGTTAATCTTGACCTTCATACAGTTTTTCATAAGAACTAACGCATTTGTCAATAGTCCAATTTTGTACTAATTCTAATGATTTATTAGAAAATTGTTTTTGAATATCTTTATTATCAATTAAATAATTTAATTTATCCTTAAATCTTTTCTCATCATCAATATCTACTAAATAGCCATTTTCTTTATCTTTTACAAGATCAACCACGCCTCCTGCTTTAGTAGCTACAATAGGTAATCCACAAGCCATAGCTTCTGCAATAGACAACGGAAGGCCTTCTGTTTTAGAGGCTGATATATAAATATCTGAATTCTGTAGAAAATCTTGTACATTTTGTTTCTTACCTAGTAATTTGATAAATGATTCATCACCTAATTCAACAATTCTGTTTTGTAATTTTTCTCTATCTTCACCATCACCTATTAAAGTAAGCTCAATATTTTTATTATTTTGATGAATATCATGTACCACATCAATCATCATCATTTGGTTCTTAATCCAATATAATGAACCTACCGATATTATTCTAGTAATAGAACCATCTTCTTTTTCCACTGGTTTAAAAATACTTACATCAATACCATTATTTACCACTTCAATATTATCTAGATGCAAATCATCATACAAACTCTTCTTTATAGTTTTAGATATCGCAACTGGTACAAATTTAAAGGTAGTAAAAGCTAATTTAAAAATATACTTTCTAAACTTATTATTTCCATAAAGTAGTTTAGCTTCATTATGTAAAGTATAGATTCTTTTGTCAGTCTTAACAATATTGCATGCCAGCATCATATGCAACAAAGAACCAATTTGCGTATGTACAATATCTATTTTTTCTTTTCTCAAGTAAGCTAATTGCTTTTTAAGCATAGTCAAATAATTAGAACCACTTAAATCAACAATTTCAATATTGTTTTCTTTTAAGACATCCACTAAAAAAGAACTAGAATTTCTTCTTGTCTCTGCAACCTTTACATCAAATTTTGTTTTATCTAGATGAAGTGCTAAATCAACCGCAAACTTCTCGGCGCCACCCACATCAAGTGCTGGCACACAAATTAATACCTTCTTTTTACTCATACAACTTCATCACTTTACTTAATACCACATCGCTTGTATATAAGCTTTTTACTCTATTGATATTATAAACACTCATCTTTTTTCTTGTATCTTTATTTAAAGATTCTATAGCTTTAACTATATCATCACTATTTTTAGTTCTAACAATAATGCCACCCTCGCCAACAGTTTCTTTATTAGCACCTACATCAGTAGTAATAATTGGTAAACCACAAGCCATAGCCTCTAATAACGATAAAGAAAAGCCTTCAGTATAAGAAGGAAACAAGAAAACATCGCATTTTTTAAGAAGCTCTTTTATCTCATCATGATTTTTAGGACCTAAGAAAGATACATTATCCAATTTAACCTCTAAATCTTTATCTACCATAGGACCGGCTAATAAGAAATTAATATTCTTTAATCTTTTACTAGCTTCCAATATTTCACCAATGCCTTTTTTATGTCTAATATGTCCTACATATAGGATATTCTTAATATCTTCATTAATCTTCTTGTTATCTACAACAAAAGAAGCATCAATAAAATTAGGCACTTTATATACGTTATTTTGCTTATAATTTAAAACAAACTTATATGAACTATCATTTAATACAAATACTTTATCAGCTAATTTCATTACTTTATTAAAGTATTTTGTATTTCCTTTTAATTGATCTTCAATATTGCAATGGCAATGTACAACTAATTTATTCTTATATCTTTTAATAATAGAGGCACTAATGTAATCTCTAATAATACCCTTAGAAGCGCAAGCACTATTTAAATGCACTACATCAAACTTATTGTCTTTAAGTTCTTTTTTAATATTCTTCCAAATATTAAAAGATCTTTTTATTTCTTCTTTTATACTTTTTTTATCATTAGAATCAACACTTCTTTTACCAATAACTGAAGCATCTACCACATGCACATCGATATCATGTTTTTTACAATAATCTATATATTCTCTAGCCCAAGTTTGTACACCACCAAAATAAGGGGTAAGTTGTGAAATTAAAAGTATCTTCATAATAAATCACTAATCGCTTTCTTGTACTTATTAATAGCTTCTTTCTTAGTTAAGTGATCCTTTAAATACTTATAACCTTTATTACCCATAGTATCCAAATCATCTCTATTAATAATCTCTTTAATATTATTAAGTAAGCCATCATAATCACCAGGCGTGGATAACAAGCCACATTTAGTCTTATCAATAATCGAATAAATCTCTGAACCTTCTTCTAATACACCAATTACCGGTTTACTACAAGCAGCTATACCATAGAACTTACTAGGACAAGAAACGCCTTTTATGCCCTTGGCATTAATACAAAAATGCACATCAGCCGCATTCAAAGAATAGATTAAGTCTTCCTTATCTTGATAAGGGATAAATATTATATTGTTTAAATGATTACTATTTGCATAATCAATCAATTCGTTCTTCTTAGCGCCCTCTCCTACAAAGACAAACAATACATTATCATCATCAGCTTTAGAAATTACTTTCAATACATTATCTAAATCATAATAAAGGCCAATATTACCAGAATACATAATAATAAATTTATTATTTAAATTATATTTATTCTTAAATTCTTTTACTTTTTCATTATCTTTACTTAAAGGATAAATGTTTTCATCATCAATCCAATTGTTTATCATGATAGTTTTAGGAACATCGTGATATTCAAAACGTTTATTAACCGTTTCCACTAAATCTTTACCAACCGTAATAATTAAATCAGACATTCTGCAAGATCTTTTATCAAGCTTCATTAATAATTTAATAAGTAGTTTATTACTACTAAAATTAACCGCCATTATCTGTTCAGGATTAAAGTCTTGTATATTATAAATAAACTTACACTTTAATTTCTTCTTAGCATGTGTACCAAGCATACCGCCAAGTACTGGAGGTTGTGATAAAGCCAAAACGCAATCAATATTATTTAAACTTCTGATTACTTTCCTAGCCTTAAAAAAGTAATCAAGAATGTTTCTTACTCTACTTAATTTATTCTTCTTATCAAATTCACTAACTCTTACTCGATATACTTTAATACCATTTATATCTTCTATATAAACTTCCTTTTCTTTATACTTAGAATCAATCTTGCCAGTATATGATGGTACAGCACATAAAACAGATACATTAAAACTATCACTAACTCCTTCAGCAATATCTTTATATATTTGTCCCGTACTAGCTACATCAGGATAGTAATAATGAGCGATGATAAGTAAATTTTTCTTATTTGGCATATCAACATTATAAAATATATTTTTGTTTATTATTGCAAAGGTAATAAAGATGATCACTATCATTCATCATAATTAACATCAATTCTTTTGTTTTACAAAATGTTATAGCTAGGTATACATGATGTTTTTATATAGCCTTTATCTATAACTACTAAATATGTTTTTTAACTATGGTTCTTGGTATAAAACTCCCGAAATTAATAACTAATACCTATTTAGATGTTGTTGTAGAAGAATATTATCTATATGCAAGCCATATGCTCTTGTAAAGATGTATTCTTGTTTTACCGTTATTGTTCCAAATAATCATCTAGTAAAGTAAAAATCACAAATAATGGATAGAAGAATATCCAAAAAAAGATTGAATAGACTTTAGCAAACACACTACAAGTTTTATAACACTGTATATTATAAGCATTTCCTTCACTTTCACTTTTGTATGTATCTAAAATTACATAAACAAATTTATCGAGGCTACTAGGTGTTACCAAAAATTTGAAGAAGCAAGAAATTCTAAATAATATCGAATTGTTTTTATTCAACATTTCGTATATTTCATCAATATCTTTATAAGTAATGCTTCTTTCCTTTCCACAATCTGAATATTCTGCGTATTTATGTTTTTCATATTTCATAATCAATAATCTCCTTTAGGTAATTTACATTTACATATTACCCGGTTCTTATTGAATTTGGCTTTTCCTATAAACTACTTACTTATAAATAAGCTATTTTCTAGATACTAATCATTTAAAAGAACAATATTACCCAATAGATGGCAACTTTAACTGAAATTTTAAAAGAAGGTGAGTGTCAATCCTTTATAAGAACAATATTACCCCAAGAAAAGATTTTTTCGGAAACCAACCAATTCTTCCCAGTGTCGATCCTTTATAAGAACAATATTACCCAGGGAGCAACAACGCTCCCAGAAGGGGTAACCCTTCGTTTGTGTCGATCCTTTATAAGAACAATATTACCCTATGCTTCACTTCCTGGGACTGGTTGCTATAGAAAGCGTGTCGATCCTTTATAAGAACAATATTACCCTTGTTAAAGGATACAGAGTATTCAGGCATGAGACTGAGTGTCGATCCTTTATAAGAACAATATTACCCGATATTGGCTCAAGCAAAGGGATCAACTCCAGCGGTAGAGTGTCGATCCTTTATAAGAACAATATTACCCCTTATTTCCAAAGTTAAACCATGAATATTTCAAGGATAAGTGTCGATCCTTTATAAGAACAATATTACCCTAGGCAAAATTGTAATATTACAAGTCATTTTTGCATTTTATATACAAATTTAACTATTTTGCTAGGATTTTTGGTTGAAATTAGGGTACTTTTTTTCGACCATCTCCATTTTAACACACATTTTTTGGCTTTTTTTTGGCCAATTTTTGGCTCATTTTTAGGCGATGGTCGAAAAATAGATTGTTTGTGGAATATTTAATGTATATAAATAGTCAATTTATTCATATTTTTAGTCTTTAATAATGTTTAATGCAGGTGGACTTTCTCCATCTAGATCATACTTATAAACTTGTTTTTCATTATATGAGACATAAAATATCACTGAATCATCTTCCCCTTTTATCTTTTTAAGTTCTTCTTTTAAGTCCTTAAACTTCTTGGGAGTCAATGTTCCCTCAAATACTGATTTTTGTACATGAAATAAATACTTCCTTAGTATTTTCATGTACTTGGGACACTTTCTTTCTTTTACATCATAAGTACATATCACATACATATTGTTACCATTTCATTTCAAAGAACTTTAATTCTTGTATATCACCTTTGATATACTCAGATAATTCATTTATTTCCCTATTTAATAAAGTCTTATAAGTATAAGATTTTCCATGATAATCTACCGTAGTCTTTAAAACATCATTAAACTCTTTTATAAATAAGGTAGTTCCCTTATCATTTAAATAACACTTTGAATCCTCTTGATATAAGAAACAATCTGTATTAATTTGCCTTTTTCTTATTATTCTAAGCATAATTCTATCTACCAATATTGGCTTATAAATATCAGTTAAATCAAGTTGTAAGGAATCATTACTCTTAGATAAGCTATGAATAAAACTGATATGAGAGGATAAATCACTTCTATCTATCATGGATAATATAATTCCATACAATAAATAGTAACCATAGCTCATTAACGCATTAACTTCATTAAGCGGTGGTCTAGTGCTTCTTTTCTTAAACTTGAATTTTTCTTCTTCTAATATGACATCAAAAATAGAATAATAAGTAATCTTAAATCTTGCTTCTAGCAGCAATAAGCCTTCTACAGTTTTAATATAATCCATTTCCTTAAGCATATCTTCCATTTTTATAATATGCTCGTTTAATTGTTTGCCCTTCTTACAATAGTATTTAGTAAGAGCTAACATATTCTTCATGGAATAGAAAGTAATTGCCTTGGCAATATATAACCTTTTAGTTTCATTGCTATAGGCCAAAGCTTGCATAACTAGAATCTTGCCATCCTTATATTCCTTAGGAACAAACTTACCAACATAGTTTCCATAATAGTTATAAAAGAGCACTTCTATTTGATACTTGTTTAATAACTGTAATACACGCTTATTAAAAGTAACTTCTCTATTGAATACAATTGTATCAACTTGCTCAACTGGAATGTAAGTAGTCTTATAGGATGTTACAAAAGCTAAAGAGTTATCTTTTTTAACTAATGTACCACTTCGATATATAAAGAAAATGTTTTTCATCTTATATCTATCATGCCAAAGCCAGCTGATCCCTTAGAAGAAAGACCAGTATCATAAATTAGTTTTAAGGCATTATAATTAACTTCAATTTTTAAATCACATAAATAAGATACATAGAAACTATTTTTAAATGAGACTAGTCTCTTCTTTTCGCTTATTACTTCAATTAATTTAAAATATAAGTCATCAAAAGGATTATCTAAAGTTAAGTTTTTATCATCTAAATTATTAATACACAATTCTTCAAATTCTTTATCACTAGGCTTAAAGTAATTAACATACTTATCTTTAGTAATATAGGCTACAACAGGAGATAGTGTGTGTAACACCATCTCTCTATTGCCATCAAAATAATCTAAATCAAGTACTTCAATATGTTTTACATAAACATCATTATTATTAAGTCTTAAATAAGGATTATTTCTAAAACTCTCATACACTTTATTTATTAAGTCTAAATAATAACTAGAAATATAAAAGTAAACATCCCCATTAAAAGAAATAATGTTGTTATTGATTTTGTAGTTTCCAAATAAATTAGAAAACACAAAGAACTTAAATTTCTTATTTTCTAATTGATATCCTTCATCATGAATAAAAGCGCCATAAGACTTCCTATCAAAAGTACTATATATAAGCCCTTGTAAGATATGCTGGTAATTTATAGGAAGACATAAACCATTATGACTTAATGTAATCTTTAAACGCAAAATCTATCACCTATCTTTTTTTGAAACTACTATTAGCTTGTGCTCTATCTAATCGTATTAAACTTATATCAGAATCCAAAATATGAGGCAAAGCATATCTAATAACCATATCTGTTCTATCGTTTATCATCCTAATTCTGCCATCTTTTGCATGATTGGCGATAAACCACTCAAAACCTTTATCATTAGAAGCTGACGTCTTTGGATAACATACTTCAAGATTTTTAGGTACAGCATCCAATTTAGTTATCTTCAAGAATTCATCTTTAACTTCTTTACTCAATCCAGCATTATCGTAATTAATATTAGAGAATTCATACACTTCTTCTTTATAAGAGACTTCATCATTC
>CAVFKJ010000044.1:0-2294 GCA_963623125.1 Clostridium sp. CAG:217 | reverse complement strand
AAATCATATTGAGGTTTCTTAAAAGATGGTTTAATCCATTTATTATCATTTTCAAGTATTGTCTTATATTTTGCGATAACAGTCTTTAATACTGATTGAGCCATTTGGGATTTAAGATTAAACATATCTCTTAATGTAGAATATAAAGCTTTGTTTAAAGAAAATTGTTTTAAATCATGAGTTTTAAATACATAATCAGAAACATAGTTACAAGCTTTCTTATAAGTATGCATAGTATCATCTAATAACTTCTTAGTATTATCATCATTTACTATTATTTGTATCTTACTGGTTATAGTAACTTGTTCCATTGATTATTCCTCCTTTCTATGGTGGAGATATTATATCAATGCATAAATACTAATAACCTTTATATAAACAAGTTAAGCAATTGATTATCACTTATTTCAGAAAATATTCATGAAAATAATATAGATAATGTAAAAGTGTTACATAGTAATTAAAGTAACTTATCATTATTAACAAAATATTACAATTTACTTATTAAACAATATTGGAAGAAAAAGATATTTTACTCAGACAGTTATTTTGCATGTAGCATAGGCGAAGTATATACTGCCACAATTCAAAAATATATTGATAATCAAGGTTAATAAGACTTCCTGTCACCACCTAAAGGTAGTGGGTTTCCGTCTTGAAGAGAATCTATGAACTATAAATTTTCAACACTATCAACTAGTTTTCTAACTAAGTCTTTATCCACTACATCGTATTCATATTCATGGTTATCCAAATAGCTATAACTAACATTATTTAACTTTGTAGTAGGATCTTTTTTATAATTCTTACAAGAAGAATGGACTTGATTAATACCTGTATAACCCATAAATTCATTAGCATTCTTATAGTTAATTCCACTTCCTGCTAGAATTTCTATTTGCTTTCCATATTTATTTTGTAACTCTTTTAAAAGCTCTTTGCCATCTATCGCTTTAGCCTGTTGGCCACTAGTTAAAATGCGGTCAACACCAAGTTTAATTAAAGTTTCTATAGAAAGATAAGGATCTTTAGTAACATCAAAAGCTCGATGAAATACAGCTTCTTTATTACATGAGTGAATAAGTTCAACCATTTTTCTACTAGCGCTTACATCAATAGTATAATCATCATTTAAAAAACCAAACGCTATACCATCAGCTCCATTTTCCAAAAGTAGTTTAGCTTGATCAAACATTATATTTTTTTCTTCATCATCATAAAAAAAGCCCGCTGCCCTAGGTCTGACCATGCATATTATCTTTAAATCAGTTTCTTTCTTTAGCCTAATCAAACTAGCCAAATCAGGTGTTAAGCCGCCTACACTAAGCGCACTATTTAGTTCTATACGTTTTGCCTTGCCTTTATAAGCAGCTATTCCATCGCTATAACTTCCACAACATATTTCAATCATCTTTTTTCTCACCTTTTGATACACCCTTATGTAAATACTTTACTGGCACCTGTTTTGTTAACCATACATCATTTACCGATTTATAGAAAATATAACCATCATCATGCATTTGTTTTGCGTCAATCTCATAAATAATAGGTTTGCCATGTCTTTTGCCCACTTCTCTAGCTATATCCTTATTTATAGATAAATGCACATATAATCTACTTTTAGGAATAAGTCCACTTTCATCAATAGACTCTACATATTTTTCACCTGTGCCATGCCATAAAACATTAGGCGGAATCTTTTCTTCAAACTCAACATCAACCGGTATTGAATGGCCTTGATTGGCTCTAATTAAAGTCTTATCAAAGTTAAAAGAATAACGTTGTTTTTCATCCGTTCTTACAATTTTCTCAAGCATCTCCATATCAAATTCTCTTGACTTAGAAACGCCTTCAATAAGTTCATTCACGTTCGCCCAGCCATGTTTGTCCAAAGTTATGCCAATAACCTCTGGCTTATGACGTAAAATCAAAGAAATAAATCTACTTGTTTCAGTTAAGCCCATTATTATCTCCTTACACGTAGTAATGATATAATTTTCTAAACCATTTATCTTATAGTTTTTTAGGAGACATGCATGAAAGACATCATACTTAGTAAATTAAAGGAAATAGAAGAGAAAGAGAATGCAAATATAATATTGGCTGTTGAATCAGGCTCTAGAGCTTGGGGATTTGCCTCAAAAGATAGTGACTATGATGTTAGATTTATTTATGTAAGAAAACTAAAAGATTATCTTTTGTTAGAAAATGCAAAAGATACGATAGAGTGGCAATTAGATGAAACATTAGATATTAATGGTTGGGATATAAAGAAAGCTTTGCAGCTATTATAT
>CAVFKJ010000043.1:0-3907 GCA_963623125.1 Clostridium sp. CAG:217 | reverse complement strand
AGTTATCTTAGGATATAAATATGTCTTAAAAAATTCTAAATATGTCTTAGAAGATAATGTCTTTGATGATAGCTCTAGTCTAATTAATAAACTAAAGAACTTTGATTATAAGAATATCGCATATAGGCAATATATCATGCAAGAAAATAAGCTTAAGGTAGGTATTAATTTATGACAATATATGATTTTGGCATTTTAAGCTATTATGAATTTTCAGGTGTTGATATTGCTCAAGGGAGAAGAAATAGATATTTCAGGGAATTAAATACGAATGTAAATTATATTTTTACTGATATTGTTGATGAAATATATATTAATAGATATAAAAGCTTAGGTATCAAAGAAGACCAAATGCTTTGTGCTCATACCTATATGGCCAGTAATAAAGATAATTTAGCTGGTAATTATAATGTCAATTTATTGTTGAACAAATATCACAAAAGTTATCCTGACTTATTAATCAAAAGAAACAACAATATCATCAATTTATACAGTAATAATAGTCGTCTTATTTCAATTAAATTAAAAGAAGATAATGTTAGTATATGGGAAGTATCACACTTTGAAAATGAACATTTGATGGCTATAGATTTTTATACTGATAGACTATTATATTCTAATTGTTATATTACAGAATATATTGGCGATAGTACTAGAGCTAAGAAATATAAAACGATTTTCTATGATGAAAATGGTAATACTGCTTATGAAACGATTGAAAACGATGAAAATTTTCTTAAGTCTATTAGTGGATACGATGTTTTACCCGATCCTAGGGATTATATAAGATATCTTTTTAAAGATGGCAAAATTATCGATAAGACAACTTTTTTAGATAATTTTTTACGTAAACTGCAATTTAAAAAAGATGATGTCATTCTTATTGATAGACCAATGCGTCAATTATATATTGAGCCATTATTTAGGATGGATGTCCCTTGCCCTATTGTTGTGTTTTTGCATTCAGGACATTACTTTATGCCATATGAGAATTATGATGCCCTATATTGGAATAAAGAATACTATTACTACTTTAAACACTCTAATAAAATAAATACTTTTATTGTATCTACAATAGAACAAAAACTCGATTTAGAAACAAGGTTAAAAGAAGCAGGACTTAATGTACCTAAAATTGAAGTAATTCCAGTTAGCGGTATAGACAAAATAGAATATTCAAAATATCCAAGAAAAAAATATTCACTAATTACCGCATCAAGATTAAATATCGGTAAGCGTATTGATATTACTATTAAGGCTGCTATAAAAGCACATGAAAGTGTCCCTGATTTAAGTTTGGATATATATGGAACAGGTGAAGAATCTTATATCGAAAAGTTAAGCGAAATAATTAAGAAAAATAATGCGACCGATTATATTCATTTAATGGGAAATAAAAAAATGGATGATAAATACCTTAATTATGAAGTATATATTAGTGCTTCTATTTTTGAAACACTTGGTTTGTCTTTGATGGAAGCATGCAGTTACGGCGATGCCTTAATTGGTTTTAATGCAAGATACGGAAATAAACTCTTTATAAAAAATAATGAAAATGGCTTTTTAATCGATATTGATTTAGAAGAATTATGTAACGATAAAACAAATCAAAAATATATCAATGAGATGTCTAAGGCGATAGTAAATATTTTTTCAGATGAAGAAAAACTTAGAGAATATCAAAACAATTCTTATAAGATTGTTAGTGATTATATGGATGAAGACATCAAGTTTAAGTGGCTTAATTTAATAAGTTCTTTAATTAACATCCAAACAAAATAAAATAAAGGGGCTAAATCTAGCCCCATTATCATATTAAGCTTCTTTTTTAGAATTAGCTTTTCTTCTTATAACCTTGCCAAGTTCAAATACTGGGAAAGTGGATAAAGACAAGCCAATACAAATTAATAATTCATTAGTTTGGAAAGTACCTGGTACAATATCAAATACTTCGCATAAGCCCGGAACATATACAGCAGCCAAAGTTATCGCAACTGTTACAACCGTTGCCCCAAGTAGCCACCAGTTAAAGTTTTTAAACATACCTTTAGAAAATAACGATTTTCTTTGTGAACGCATATTAATAGCACAGCAAATTTCGGCAAAGTTAACTGTTAAGAATGCCATCGCAACCGCATTAACACAATATTCGCCATTAAAGATGCCACCAAAACTGCCTAGTTCTAATTTATGACCAATCACATATGCAAGAATTTCAATTAATGCAAGATATAATCCTTGCCATACCATATCCACACCAGCGCCATTTGAGAAAATGCCTTCAGATGAGCTTCTTGGCTTTCTTTTCATAACATCGCCTTCAGCCTTTTCCATGCCAAGCGCAAGACCTGGTAAAGAGTCAGTTACCATATTAATCCATAAAAGATGAACAGGACCCAATAAAGTGAAATTTAAGATAGAAGCAACAAACATAATTACAACTTCACTTAAGTTAGTAGATAGTTGGAATTGAATAACCTTACAAACATTATCATAAACTTTTCTACCCTCTTCTACCGCATTAACAATAGTAGCGAAATTATCGTCTGCAAGTACCATATCAGCTACTGACTTAGTTACATCAGTACCTGTAATACCCATGCCGATACCAATATCAGCTTCTTTAATAGATGGAGCATCATTAACACCATCACCCGTCATAGCTGTTACCATGCCTCTAGCTTGCCATGCATTAACGATTTTAGTTTTATGTTCAGGTTGTACTCTAGCATATACTGAATACTTAAGAACAACTTCTTTAATTTCTTCATCAGAATACTTATCAAGTTCATAGCCTTCGATTGCTTGATTTTCATCTTCGATAATACCTAAATCCTTGCCGATTGCCACCGCAGTATCCTTATGGTCACCAGTAATCATAACAACTCGAACGCCAGCTTCTTTACATTCTTTAATTGCAGCATAAACTTCTGGACGACATGGATCAATCATGCCTACAACGCCAATGAAAGTTAAGCCATTTTCAATCTCACTTGGATCTTCAAAATCAGGTACTTTATCATATTCTTTATAAGCTGCGCAAAGCACTCTTAAAGCCTTAGAAGCAAATAACTTGTTAGTCTTCATTATTTCCTTCTTCTTAGCCTCGTCCATCTTTTTAACACCGTCGACATCTAAATAAGAAGTACATAGATTAAGCATTACATCAAGTGCACCCTTGGTATATTGGAAATATTTGCCATCAATCTCATGAATAGTAGACATCATCTTACGATTAGAATCAAATGGTGCTTCCTTAACTCTAGGTTCTACATTTTCAAGCTCATATTTTGGCATGTCTAGACTATAAGCATAGTTTACTAAAGCGCATTCTGTTGGCTCACCAGTTGCACTAGTTTCATTTTTTTCAATTGTGGCATCAGAACATAAAGCCATGGCCTTAGCTAATAGTTTTTCATCACTGCCATAGTGTTCAACAACCGTCATCTTGTTTTGGGTTAAAGTACCAGTCTTATCGGAACAAATAATATTTGTACAACCAAGTGTTTCAACAGCTGTTAGTTTTCTAATTAAAGCTTGGCGTTTTGCCATAGCGCTAACACCAATTGATAGTATTACTGTAACTACAGCTGGTAATCCTTCTGGAATTGCCGCAACTGCTAAGGCAATAGCAGCGATGAAGGTATCTAAGGCGATACCACCAAAATCAGCTAATGTAAGGTTATCTGTTAGAATTACTGATTCAACAAGTCCTACAACAAAAACCGCAATACAAATACCTATGACTAATTTTGTAAGGAAATTAGATAATTCTGTCATCTTCTTTTGTAATGGTGTAAGTTCCTTGCTTGCATTATTTAAAGCATCTGCAATCTTACCAACTTCCGTATCCATACCACATGCCACTACAACAGCCTTACCTCTACCATAAACAACAGTAGAACCG
>CAVFKJ010000042.1:0-6006 GCA_963623125.1 Clostridium sp. CAG:217 | reverse complement strand
TTTCAATTCCCTTGTTTTTACCACCATCAATTGGTATTAAATCGGTGCCGTTTGGATGCCAAGAAGTAAATTTAATATCCGTTAATTCTTTTTCCAACTTTTTTCTATCTTCTGGTAAAGCATAGATTAAACCTTGAAATATCTTTTCACCCTCATATTTGCCAATTGGCCAGCCTTCAATATTAAAGCCATCAAAAATATCTTTAGCTAACTTGTTAACGAAATTAATATATGTCCCCTTTTCCGTCTTTAGACATATTGAATATTTTCTTTGGTTAAATAAATCAACAACTTCTTTGGTTTGATTAACATTTAAATATTTAACATAAAATGGTTTATTATTTTCATCTACACAATATTGGCCAGTTGAGGCAATAATGCCATCAAATTTTACTTTATCTAGTAAATCATTATTATGGTTTATATCTTTTATATCTCTACCCGAACACAATACGCATTTAATGTCTTTTTCTTGTAATGCTTTAATTGTTTCAATATTACTATCAGTTATATGCTTGCTTCCCATTGGTACAAGGGTACCATCAATATCAAAAAATATCACTTTAATCATAGATGCTATTGTACACTTTTTATAAAAAAACTGTAACGATTTGTTACAGTTTAAGCGTTTTGTTTATTAGCTTCTTCCTCTTCTAGTTTTCGATAAGCAACTTTACCAACTAAAGTTTTAGGAAGCTCAGTTCTAAATTCAAATTCTCTAGGCATTGCATATTTAGCAATATGTTTTTGACAATAGGCTTTAATTAAGTCCTTAGATTGTTCATTGGCAGGAACACCATTTTTAAGAACAATGAAAGCTTTAACCTTTTGCATACGATATGGATCTGGTACACCAATGACACAAGACATCGATACAATATCGCAAGCGTCGATAATATTTTCTAGTTGAGCTGGATAGACGTTGTAGCCTGATGTAATAATCATACGTTTACTTCTGCCTTTAAAGAAGACAAAACCTTCATCATCCATTACGCCTAAGTCACCAGTATAAACCCAAGTTAAGCCATCTTTATGTTTTCTTAGCGTTTCAGCTGTTTCTTCAGGATGTTTGATATATTCTTTCATAACCGTAGGACCAGCTAAAAGAATTTCACCTTCCTCACCATATGGCACTTCCTTGTCGGTATCAGGTTTTACAATCTTGATATAAGTATCAGGGAATGGTAAACCAATTGAACCTTCTTTGTGCATATGTGGTGGAGTAAGACAACATGCGGTAACTGTTTCAGTTGTACCATAGCCTTCTCTTACTTGAATTACTGCTTTATGGTCATATAAGAACTTATCTAGTTTCTTTTTAAGTTCAACGGATAAAGAGTCGCCGCCTGAGAAAACACCCTTTAGACTAGATAAATCTGCTTTATCAAACTTAGGAAGTCTAAGTAATGCTTCATATAGTGTTGGTACACCAGCAATAAAGTTGCATCTATACTTAGTAATTAATTTAGCATAGCTTTCAGGTGTAAATCTTGGTACTAGAATACACCTACCACCTTCTGATAACATTGAGTGAATACACACACCAAGTCCAAAGCCATGGAATAATGGCATAGCACTAAGCATCTTATCACCTGGTCTAAACATCGGATTGGTAGCAATGATTTGTTGAGATAAGGCATTAAAGTTTTTATTAGTTAATAAAATACCCTTTGTTGTACCAGTTGTACCACCAGAATAAAGAATAGTAGCTGGATCATCGCTTTTTCTTTTTACTTTAATATCAAAGAATCTTGTTTTACCAAATTTTAAGAAATCTTCCCAAAAGATAACTGGTGCATCATCAGGAATCTTTTCAATCTTTCTGCCTTCAGTAAGCATATAGCCCCATCTTAGAGGTTGTGATAAAGCGTCCCTGATTCTAGCAATAATAATATTTTTAGCACAAGTATTTTCTCTTATAGCCTCAAATTTATGATAGAACTGATCAAGCGTTACCACTGTCGCACTTTCTGATTCATTAATATAAAATTCAAGTTCTTTCTCCGAACTTAATGGGTGAACCATATTCGAAATGGCACCAATTAGATTTACTGCATAGAACATGCAAATAGCTTGTGGACAGTTTGGCATAGCGATGGTAACCTTATCGTTTTCCCTTATGCCTAACATTGAAAGTGATTTTGCACAAAGTTCTACACTTTTAGTAAATTCTCTATATGTTGTAGGTCGGCCCATAAAATCATAGGCAATATAGTTTGGATATTTTTGGGCAACTTTTTCTACTTTTTCATACATTGTTCCCTCAAAATAATCCAATGTAAAAGGAACTTCTCCTAAATGATCTTTCCAAGGTGCCTTGGCTGTAATTTCACTCATTCTACCCCTCCTAGTCCAGACTAGAATTCAACTTTTTTATTTAAGTCTTCTTCTAATAATTCTGGATTTTCTAATAAGTGTTTTAACAGTTGAATAGTCTTTGAATAATAGTAGCCATCAGCTAATCTTTCATCAATTGTTAAGCCTAAGTCAACTGACTCTACCATTCTAACATTTCCATCATCATCATAAAATGGTCTTTTCTTCTTTTGGCCAATTAGAAGCATGATTGAACATGTTCCCCAATTGGTTAAATGATGATAGCCACTTTTCATTTTAACTGAGCCCAAATTAGATAATACACAGCTTGTATAGTAAGGGTCAGTTTCAATTAAAGAAGCTGGTACCCAACCATGTTTATCAAGCCACATCACAAAATGAAGAGCACCTTTTGAAACAAATCGTGGGATACGATTAAAGAAATCCATGCCTTCAGTAGATGCATCTTTCTTTTCGCTTCGACCAGAACTAATTTGTCGATATATTTCATTATGAATAGTGTCAATATTATCATTATCTTTAGCATGTATTACTGCCAAAGCTTCAGCACCACCATCCGCAAATTCTTTTTTAATAACAAATGAACAGCTTACTTCATTTCTTTGATAGAAATTGCCATTAACAATAAATCTATTTAATTTATCTCTGACCGTTATTACCTTAAGCATTGCGGTTACAATCACTTGAAATAGATTGTATTTATATTCAATGCCTTCGTAATTTTTCTTTTTTAAATATTCATTAAGATTGGTTAAATCAATTGTTTCTGAAATAAATGCTTCATTATCACAACGATTTGGATATATTACTCCGGTAACAAAATGCAATGAGTCAAGTTCTCTTAATAATCTACCATCTTTTCTATCGCCTAATGCCATAAATAAACCTCCAAGCGTACTTAAGTATTTTACTAAATTTGGAAAAATTTGCTAAATTTTTAATAAATATTAGGATAAAATACATAATTTGCCAAAAATTTACGAATAGCTTACTTTTAAATCCTTAATTATTTTTATAAAATTAAAGCAATAAGGAGTGTTGTTTATGCCTACAACCTATGCACACTGGCGTTTTGGTGATAAATGTATTGCCACTTTGCCAGATGATTTAAAGACGATAGTCAATAATAATCGCGAAATATTTGATTATGGCGTACATGGGCCAGATATCTTCTTCTACTATAATTGTTTAAAGCATAATAAGATTAACGATATTGGCGAAAAAATGCACGTTACAAGTTATAAGGATATATTGGCTGAGTTTAAACTTAATTATCGTAAAAACAAGGATGATAAGGATGCTAAGTTAGCGTATATTCTTGGTTTTACTTGTCACTTTACACTTGATTCTTATTGTCATGGTTACATCGAAATAAAGGAAGAAAAAAGCGGTGTTTCTCACAATAAATTAGAATCGCAATTTGATCGTTATCTTTTAAAGAAAGATGGCTATGATCCCGTTAAGAAATCGCGTACTTTTTCTTTAAAGCCTAATAAAAGAATGGCCAAAGATATCTCAGAACTATTTGATGATATCAGTGTAGATGTAGCTTATAAAACAATAAGAGATCAAAAGAAATATTTGACTTTCTTACATGATAAAGATGATTTCAAGCGTTTTATCTTAGTAAAAGGAATGAATGCTTTTGGGGCAAAGTCATTTGTTGATTTACTTATTACTGATAAGGATGAGCCAAAATGCGCTGATTCTAATTTAAGATTAGACAAGTATTTTGATAAAGCAGTAGAACATTATCCAATATTAGCTAAAAATGTTTATGAATATCTATTTGATGATGTTAAGTTACCAGATTACTTCAAGCACACTTTCTCACCTAAAGAAGATTATAGGGATTTACCAGTATTAAGCTTAGATGAGGAAAAGAAATATATAGTAAAAGATTTACAGGACTAAAGAATTATGGGGAAATTATTTAAAAAAATTAACAATTTAAAAGCTTTCAGAGACTTAAATGAAAGAGAATTTTCATGGGTACTATATGATGTCGGAAATTCAGCATATACCATGCTTGCGTGTTCACTTATTCCTATTTGGTTTAAGGAAACAGCCATCGGTACCAATGCTGGTCAAATTTCTGGTGATAACGCAACAGCTTATTGGGCACTAGCTACTTCAATAGTTACCGTTATTGTTGCCATCATTGGACCAATATGTGGTGTTATAGCTGATCATAAGGACACTAAAAAGATGGTCTTTCAAACAAGTATTGCCATTGGCGTTATTGCTTGTATTCTAAATGGTTTCGCATCTACTTGGTATATCTTCCTTGCCATCTATATGATTACTAGGATTGCCTATCAAGCTTCATTAACCTTCTATGATTCAATGCTTACAGATATTACCACTGATGAAAGAGGTGATGAAGTATCATCATATGGCTATGCTTGGGGTTATCTTGGTTCTTGTATCCCATTTATTATCGCTTTAGCTGCTTATTGTTTAAGTGGTGGTGTAAGTGAAAGCCTAATGTTATTTTCACCTAGAATTGGTCGTATTATTGGCTTTTTATCAACTGGTTTATGGTGGTTTACTGTTTCAAAGCCATTATTAAGAAATTATAAACAAGTTAATTATGTTGATGAAGAAAGAGGCGATATTAAAAAAGCCTTTGTTAAGATTGGTAATACTTTAAAGAAGATTGCCTCTCAAGATAAAAAAGTATTGTATTTTCTAATCGCTTTCTTCCTTTATATTGATGGCGTAGGAACAATTATTGATAACTGCATTAATCTAGGGACAGACTTAGGACTTGATACTGTAGGGCAAGTTGTCTTCTTACTTCTTACCCAAGTTGTTGCCTTTGGTGGATCGCTTGTATTTGCTAAGCTATCTAAAAAGTATAATACCGTTACTTTAATTAAAACTTGTATTGTTGGTTATACTGTAGTATGTCTATATGCCCTAACTCTTACAAATATTTGGCAATTTGCGATTATGGCCTTTGGTGTAGGATGCTTCCAAGGTTCTATTCAATCTTTATCTAGATCATATTATGCCAAAATTATTCCTTCACAGAACTCTGGCGAATACTTTGGTATCTATGATATCTTTGCCAAGGGTGCTTCATTCTTAGGATCATTTGTAATCTTTGTAGTAAAGAAGATTGGTATTAAGACAAATGGTGTATTCGCAATATTCTCATTTGAAATTAAGTCAATCAACGTAGCCGTTGGTCTACTAGCTATCTTCTTTATCCTAGGCTTCTTATTTATTGGCAAAGCTGATAAACAAGAAAAGCTTAAATAGTTTTACTTAAGGAGCTTGTAAAAGAGCTCCTTTTATTTTGGTTTGATCATCACTATGTTTTTAATATGGCGGTCAGTTAATAATTTACGAAACTCATTTAAACATAGAGTAAAAACATCTAAATTATTCTCTTTTATCCAAGTGGATTTACCACTTGCTGGTATTCCTCTTAATAATACTAATGTTCGCATATATTTACCTCAATAGATGATACATAAAGGCTATATTTTTTTATATTCAAGTTGTAGAAAGCCATTAAACAAGTAAAATAAATATATAAATATAGAGAGGATTTATATGATAAACAAAAAATACATACTAAGTGCTGGCTTATTAGCCATTACACTTGCCACTACAGGATGTTCATCATCTGTTGCCAAATTAGCGGTTGATACTAAAGAA
>CAVFKJ010000041.1:0-11671 GCA_963623125.1 Clostridium sp. CAG:217 | reverse complement strand
CTTCCTTTAATAAATATTATTGTTTTGATAATATTTGGCATTGCAAGCTTTACGGATTTTCTTGATGGGCATTTAGCTAGAAAACATAATCTAATTACTACCTTTGGTAAGTTTGCTGATCCAATTGCGGACAAGTTACTTGTGAACACTACTTTGATTATTTTGGTATATAAAGGAGCTATACCTGTTGTTCCCGTAATTATTATGCTTGGTAGAGATATTATTGTTGATGGCTGTCGAATGATTGCTAGCCAAAACGGTGTTGTAGTTGCTGCTGGTATGCTTGGCAAACTTAAAACCGTTTTACAAATGTTGGCAATTATTGTTTCACTTTTGAATAATCTTCCTTTTGAATTATATTCTTTCCCATTAAATGATTTACTAATTTGGTTTAGTGCACTAGTGTCTGCACTAGGTGGATATTCATATTTTTCACAGGTAAAAGAATATATTTTTAAATCAATGTAGGAATTTTTAAAAAATATTGTAATAATGCTATGAAAGAAGGTAAATATGGCAAAAGAAAAAGAGACTGTTAATAAGAAGGATGAACTTCTTAATGAAGCTTTAAAGCAAATTGAAAAACAATATGGCAAGGGTTCAATTATGAAACTTGGCGATAGAGGAAATGTGGATATTGATGCGATTTCTACAGGTTCTCTAGCAATTGATAATTGTTTGGGTGTTGGTGGTTTTCCAAGAGGAAGAATCATTGAAATCTACGGCCCTGAATCAAGTGGTAAAACTACCTTAGCTTTGCAAGCCATCGCTGAATGTCAAAAGGGTGGAGGTTGCGCAGCGTTTATTGATGCTGAACATGCAATTGATCCTCGTTATGCAAAGAACTTGGGCGTTGATATTGATGAATTAATCTTATCTCAACCCGATTCTGGTGAACAAGCCTTAGAAATTGCGGAAGTTTTAATTAAATCAGGCGCTATTGATTTAATTGTAATTGACTCAGTTGCGGCTTTAGTACCACAAGCTGAACTTGATGGTGAAATGGGTGATTCTTCAATTGGTTTACATGCGCGTTTAATGTCAAAGGCTATGCGTAAACTTGCTGGTGCAATGAATGCGAATAACTGTACAACTATTTTCATTAACCAATTAAGAGAAAAGGTTGGCGTAATGTTTGGTAATCCTGAGACAACTACTGGTGGTAGGGCTTTAAAATTCTATGCCACAATTCGTATAGAAGTAAGAAAATCGGAAGCTATTAAAAATGGTAGCGAAGTAATTGGCAACAAGGTTAATGTTAAAGTATCTAAAAACAAGGTTGCTCCACCATTTAAATCATGCCAAGTTGAGATTTATTATGGAGAGGGAATTTCACATGTTTCCGAGATTATTAGCTTAGGTGTTGAACTTGGTATAATTGAAAAAGCGGGATCATGGTTCTCTTATAATGGTGATAAGATTGGCCAAGGTTCAGAAGCGGTTAGAGCTTTCTTGATTCAAAATCCAGATATCGATAAAGAGATTACAGCGAAAGTTAAGGATGCTTTATTTAATAAACAAGATTAAGGTGCAAATGCACCTTTTCACTTTTTTAGCAGTTGCATTATAGCTTTATATAAATTATTTTGATATAATTTGAAAGCGTTTATGGAGGATAATATGGCTGAATATAAAAAAATTGAAGACGGCAAAGTTGAGTTAACTAGCGTAGTTGACGGTGAAAAGTGGAAGGATGCTTTAAAGAAAGCTTTCAATAAACTTTCTAAGAATCTCGAAATTAAGGGCTTTAGAAAGGGTCAAGTTCCTGAAACTTTAGCTAAAAAATATATTAAGGAAGAAGCTACTTGGTATGAAGCTGCAAATGAATTAAGCAATGATGCTTTCAAGGAAGCTCTTGATGAGCATAATATTGACTTAATTGATCAAGCTAGTATGGATTTAAAGGATATTAATGGTGAAAACGTTACCTTTGTATTCTCTTGCCCCGTTAAACCTGATGTTACTTTAGGTGATTATAAGAGCTTAAAATACAATGTTCCTGAAGTTGAAGTTACTGATGAAGAAGTTGAAGAACGCATCAATTCTGTTCGTGAAAAGAAGGCTGAACTTGAACTTAAGGAAGATGGAACAGTTGAAGATGGCGATGTTGCTGTTATCGACTATGAAGGCTTTAAGGATGAAAAACCATTTGATGGTGGTAAGGCTGATAACTATGAATTAACTATTGGTTCTCATACTTTCATTCCTGGTTTTGAAGAACAATTAATTGGCATGAAGTCTGAAGAAGAAAAGGATATCGAAGTTACTTTCCCAGAAGATTATCATGCTGAAGAATTAAAGGGTGCTAAGACTGTATTTAAGGTTACAGTTCATGAAATCAAGAAGAAAGTTGTTCCTGCACTTGATGATGAATATGTTGCAAGTAGAAAACTTGATGGTGTTACTACTGTTGCTGAATATAAAGAATATGTTAAGAAGAAGATTTATGAAAATCGTCTTGATGAAGCAAAGGCTAAGGCTGAAAAGGAATTGGTTGATGCTTTCTGTGAGCAATGTACAGTTAACATTCCTCAAGTTATGATTGATAAGGAAGTTGAAGATTTAATTAATGAACAAGCTCAAAAGATGAGCTATCAAGGTATTTCTTTTGATCAATATATGAGTATTCTTGGTACAAATCTTGAGCAAATTAAAAAAGAAGTTGAGCCTGAAGCTACTACTAGAGTTAAAGCTATCTTATGTTTAGAACAACTTTCTAAAGAAGAAAAGCTTGAAGCTACTGAAGAGGGCATCAATGAATATTATGATGACATGGCAAAGGCGTATGGCATGGAGGTAGATGAAGTTAAGAAATATGTTCCTCTAGATACTGTAAAGGATAACGTAGTACTTAAATCTGCCTTAGATTTATTAAAGAATAACAAATAAAAGACGCTAAGCGTCTTTTCTATTAAGGAGGTATCTTATGGCAAATTATGATGATTTCCCTTTGATTTGTACAAGGGGAGCTATTCTATTTCCTTATCAAGATTTAGCTGTTGAAGTAGGAAGAGAACAAAGTATTCAAGCTGTTAATTACACTTTGAATAATTCTTCGAATATCGTTTTAGTATCACAAAAGGATTTAAATGTCGATAATCCAAATGCTGAAGACTTATATGAATACGCAACAGTATGTCGTATTAAAACAAGTAGAGTTAGAGATGATCATTTGAAGGTTGTTTTTAACGGTATTCAAAGATGTAAAATCATTAAACATTATTTGAAGGATGATATTAAGCATGTTACGGTAGAGCTAATTGAAGAAGACTACGGTAATAAGTTGGAAATGGAAGTTGCGTTTAGAAGAGCTATTTTAGAGTTTAATGAAGTAGCTCAAAAATATGGTAGACCTGGCTATCCAATTAATGAAAATAGTAATTTCGATGAAAAGATTGCTTCAGCATTAGCTGATACTTTTGCTCAAGTTTATGTTTCTAGTCTTGAAGAAAAATTTAAGTTCTTAAAAGAATCTTCTGTTTTAACAAGACTTGAGATGATGCTTGAATATATCAATATCGAAAGACAAAAGGATGATATTGAAAGAGAAATCAATGAAAAAGTAAAAGAACGTATTGATAGTTCTCAAAAAGATTATTACTTAAGAGAAAAACTTAAGACTATCAAGGATGAACTTGGTGATTCGCCAAGTTCTGGTATTGATGATTTAAGAAAACAATTGGATGAGAATCCTTATCCTGAAAATGTTAGACAAAAGGCTTTAGAAGAGTTCAAACACTTTGAAATGCTTACACCAAATTCTGGTGAAACAGGAGTTGTAAGGTCTTATTTAGAGTGGCTTTTAAATGTTCCTTGGTGGCAAAAATCACAAGATAATGATGACTTGAATAAGGTATCAGATATCTTAAATGAAGATCATTATGGTCTTGAAAAGGTAAAGGAAAGAATTCTTGAATATTTAGCTGTTAAGCAAATGACTAATTCTTTAAAGTCACCTATTATTTGTCTAGTTGGTCCTCCAGGAGTTGGTAAAACATCTTTAGCTAAATCGGTTGCTAGGGCACTTGATAGAAAGTTTGTTAAGATGAGTCTTGGTGGTGTTAGAGATGAGGCTGAAATAAGAGGACATAGAAGAACTTATCTTGGCTCTATGCCTGGTAGAATTATCCAAGGCATGAAGAAAGCAGGCACAACTAATCCGGTTTTCTTGATTGATGAGATTGATAAGATGGGTTCAGATTATAAGGGTGATCCAAGCAGTGCAATGCTTGAGGTGCTTGATCCTGAACAAAACAATCAATTCTCAGATCATTACTTAGAAGAACCTTATGATTTAAGTGATGTCTTATTTATTGCGACAGCTAACTATATGGAGAATATTCCAGCTCCTCTTTTAGATAGACTTGAAATCATTAATTTAAGTTCTTATACCGAAGTTGAAAAACAAATGATTTGTAAGAAACATTTAATTGCTAAAGAGCTTAAGGCTAACGGTTTAACTAGTAAACAATTTAGCCTTGATGATGATATGAATTTATATTTAATCAGACACTATACAAGAGAGGCTGGCGTAAGACAGCTTGAAAGAGTTGTGGCTAGTTTATGTCGTAAGACGGCGTTAGAGATTTTAAAGAATAATAAACGCTCGATTAAGATTACTAAAAAGCTAATTAAAACATGGCTTGGTAATGAAAAATATGAATATGGCACTAAAGAGAAGAAGAATGAAGTTGGTGTTGTAACAGGTCTTGCTTATACTCAATTTGGTGGCGATATTTTACAAATTGAAGTAAATTATTTTGAAGGCAAGGGTAATTTAGTTATTACCGGTCAGCTTGGTGATGTTATGAAAGAATCAGCTTCTATTGCTTTAGACTATGTAAAGGCTAATGCTAAAAAGTATGGCATTGATATTAAGTTCTTTACAACTCATGATATTCATATCCACGTGCCAGAGGGTGCTGTTCCAAAGGATGGTCCTTCAGCAGGTGTTACTTTAACGACAGCTTTAGTTAGTGCTTTAACTAATAAACCAGTAGATGCCAACATTGCAATGACAGGTGAAGTTACTTTACGTGGCAATGTGCTTCCAATTGGTGGTTTGAAAGAAAAATCTTTAGCTGCCCATCGTTCAGGTATAAACAAGATTTTTATTCCAAAGGGCAATGTTAAAGATTTAGATGAAATTCCTACAACTGTGAAAGATTCTATTACTTATATTCCGGTTGAAAAAGTTGATAGTGTTTTAAAAGAGGCGATTATTAGATAATGATTACTTTCCTTAATTCAGCTGTCAAAAAAGAAAGCTATCCTCAAACTAGTGGTGAGGTGGTTTTTGTTGGAAGAAGTAATGTAGGAAAATCATCTTTAATTAATAAACTGTATGGTAAGGTTGCTTATGTTGGCAAAAAGCCAGGTAAGACAAGACTTTTAAATTTCTTTAATGTTGATAATAAATATACAGTATGTGATGTACCAGGCTATGGTTATGCAAACCGTAGTGCTAAGGAAATCATTCAATTTGGAGAAATGATGGATGAGTATTTTGAATCAAGGCAAGAGCTTAAACTTTGTGTAATGATTTTAGATATTCGTAGAACGCCAAATAATGATGATTTAGATATGCATGAATATTTAAAAGATAGAAATATTCCTTGTTTATTGGTGCTTAACAAGTGTGATAAATTATCAAATAATAAGCGTATAAATCAACAAAAAATAATCTTAGAAACAATGGGCGAAAAGGACGCGATTTGCATTAGTTGCCTAAATGGTGGTAATATAATGGACGTGGCTTTAAAAATTAAGTCATTTATAGAGGTAATATGATAGAATTTATTGAATTAATCAAGAAAGTTCCACTATTATTTGAATCATTACTTGTCGTATTAGTGCCAAGTGGCAAACAGGTTTATGCAGACACTCTTTTAAATGATACTGACGTTTCTAAAGAACAAGTTCTTGTGGCTAGTGTTTCTAACACTCCTGAGTTGACAAGCAACATTGTTACTGAGGATAAGAACTTAACTAATGATTCACTTATTAAGGTGGAAAACAACAACGAATACTTACTTGTAGTTAAGGCGAGCGACAGTGCTTGTAGAAACTATGATGTTGCTAAAGAAGGATTAGATAATGCAATCCAAGTTTATAATGAGGAACAAGAACTTCTAAAACAATTAGAAGAGGCGAAGTCTGCTGCTAAGAAAAGAGAAATCGCTAAACAACTTGAGGAACAATATAACTTGACAGTTGAATTATCTTCTGAAACAAATGGTGATGTATGGGCTATAGCTAATAGCTTAGTTGGTACTCCAGGTGATTGTTTCTATATTTGCCAATTGTTTATTCAAGCATTTACTGGTGAATGGCGTTCATTTGGTGATGTATATCAAACAGATTCACCAAGTCCTGGCGATTTGATCTACTATTCTGATGGTGGTATTGGTTACGAACACTGGGCAATTTATTTGGGTGGCGATAGTGCTTTACAAGGAAACTTCAATGGTACTACCGTTATTGGAAACGTTTATTTGAATAACGCTTCTTCACCAATCTTCTATAAATTACCATAATGAAAATATTTTCATAATTATGAAAATATTATGAAAAATTTTATTGACATGTAATTTATACAAATGTATTATTAATTCATGGAAGGGAGAACATATATGAAAAATAGATATTCAAATCGAGATTATAATTGTTGTCAATCTTCCAAGTGTGAGCTAGTTGCTATTATTAGCGTGATTATTCGACTACTTAGCTTACGTAGTCTTTTAATCGGTTAATAGATAGCTTCAACTTATTGTATTAATAATTAAGATGAGCTATCGCTCATCTTTTTTATTTGTTAGGTTAGATATAGTCTTATGACTTGTCTATAAATTTAAAACGATTATAGGAGGGTATTTCAAAATGAAAAAATTATTAGTCGTTTTAGTAAGTTTATTCATGGTACTTGGATTAACTGCTTGTGGTTCAAAGAGTTCTGACTCTTCATCCTCAACAGATGGTTCAGCTACTGAATCAACTGCTAATACCATCAAACTTGGTGGTTCTGGTCCTACAACTGGCGAATATGCACAATATGGTCTAGCTGTACAATATGGTGCGCAAGTTGCTGTTAATGAAATCAACGAAACAAGAGGCGACGATGAATGGAAGCTTGAACTTAATTTCTTAGATGATAAGGGTGATGGCGAAGAAGCTTCTAAGGCTTTTGCTCAACTTGTTGACTGGGGTATGCAAGTTAGTATGTTATGTACTACTACTGGTTCTTCATTAGCTGTTGCTGATAGCTATAATGATGCTGGTATCTTCGCAATGACACCAAGTGGTTCTGCTCAAGATATCATTGCTAATAAGGATTATGTTTACAGAATGTGTTTCGCTGATCCTGAACAAGGTACTGCTGCTGCTAACTACATCTATGAACACAATCTAGCACTTAAGGTTGCTGTATTCTATCAATCTGATAGTGACTACTCAGTAGGTGTATATGATGCATTCAAGGCTCAAGCTCAAACTTTAGGTCTAGAAACAGTTGCTGAATATGCTTTCACTGCTGATAATGCTACTGATTTCACTACTGGTGTTTCTCAAGCTCAATCTGCTGGTGCTGAACTTGTATTCTTACCTTTATATTATGAAAATGATACAAAGATTATCGATGCTTGTAAGAAAGCTGGCTATGCTCCAATCTTCTTTGGTGTAGACGGTTTCGATGGTGCTCTAGAACAAGAAGGTGTTGATCCATCTCTATTTGAAGGCGTTTATTACTTAACACCATTTGCTTATACTGCAACTGATGATGCTACTGTTTCATTTGTTGAAAAGTTCAACGCTTTAGCTGGTAATAACCCTAACCAATTCGCTGCTGATGCTTATGATGTTGTTTATGCAATCTACAATGCATTAGTTGAATCTGGTGCTACAGCTGATATGTCTGCTCAAGACATTGGCGAACTATTAGTTGCTAAGTTCCAAGGTGGTTTCACTTATTCTGGTTTAACTGGTTCTGACATGACATGGGATTCTACAGGCGCTGTTGTTAAGGCTCCACTTGCATTCCAAGTTGTTGATGGAAAACTAGTAGCTGCTGAATAATAATTGTAGCTATTAAAGAAGTTGCCATAATAGGCAACTTCTTTGCATTTGCTAAAAAAGGAGGGAAATATGATATTTATTTCAAACTTGATTAGCGGTATTAGACTAGGTTCCATTTATGCCATTATTGCCTTAGGCTATACAATGGTATATGGTATTGCTAAAATGCTTAACTTCGCCCATGGTGATGTTATTATGATTGGTGCCTATGTTGCTTTTATCGCATTATATAGAGCGGGATTACCACTTGTTGTGGCTCTTTTAATTTCCATTGTAATCTGTACTTTACTAGGTGTAATAATCGAAAGATTAGCTTATAAACCACTAAGACAAGCCAGTAGTTTAGCTGTCCTTATCACTGCTATTGGTGTGAGCTATTTTTTACAAAATGCTGCATTATTAATTTGGGGTTCTGCTGCTAAAATATTTCCTACCATCCTAGATTTTGGATCTATTTCATTGTTTAATGGACAATTAAATATTTCTTATCAAATGCTTATTACAATTTTCTCGTGCGTAGTTATCATGTTCGGTCTTAACATGTTTGTTAAAAAGACCAAGATTGGTAAAGCAATGCGTGCTTGTTCAGAGGATAAAGAAGCTGCTGCTTTGATGGGTATTAATGTAAACAATATTATTTCATTAACTTTTGCCATTGGCTCAGGTCTTGCGGCAATTGCTGCTATACTACTTTGTGCTACATACCCAAGTGTTACACCGACTTTAGGTTCAATGCCTGGCATTAAAGCTTTTACCGCAGCGGTAATTGGTGGCATTGGTTCTATTCCTGGTGCTCTTTTAGGAGGACTATTACTAGGTGTTATTGAAATTCTTGTAAAAGCATATGGTTTATCTGAACTTTCAGATGCGATTGCTTTTGGTGTATTAATTCTAGTATTACTATTTAAGCCAACTGGTTTACTAGGTAAGAAAGTAAAGGAGAAAGTATAATGAAGAATTTTTTCAAGAAAAATCGTAAATCTTTAACTTCTTACCTAATCGTAATTGTTGCCTATGTTTTGATTACAGTTTTAAATAGTACAGGCTCTCTATCGCAAACAATGAACGCCTTATTAATTCCAACTTGTGCATATATCGTAGCTGCTTTAGCTTTAAATTTACTTGTTGGTTATTTAGGTGATTTGTGTCTTGGCCAAGCTGGTTTTATGGCTGTTGGCGCCTTTACTGGTGTTGTTTGTGCAGGATGTCTTTTAAGAAACGGCTTCTCAGATACTCTTGTCTTAATAGTTTCACTAGTTGTTGGTGGCTTAATATCAAGTGTTTTTGGTCTAATTGTTGGTATTCCCGTACTTAAATTAGATGGTGACTATTTGGCTATTGTTACTTTGGCGTTTTGTCAAATTATTAAGACAATTTTCTTAAATTTATATATTGGTGTTGATTCTACTGGATTACATATGTCTTTTATAAATGACACTACAAATCTAGCAAGTGATGGTACATTGCTTATTAAAGGTGCTCTTGGTGCAGCCACCACAAGCAAGCTTTCAACATTCCTTTCTGGAACTATTTTGATTCTTTTAACTTTGTTTATTATCTACAATTTAATTAATTCAAAGTCTGGTAGAGCTATACAAGCATGTCGTGATAATAAGATTGCTGCTACTTCACTTGGTGTAAATATCACTAAGTATAAATTGATGGCCTTTGTCATCTCAGCTTTCATTACAGGTATGGCTGGTGCTTATTATGGCTTAGGATACTCTAGCTTTAAGGCAACAAAATTTGATTTTAACTTATCAATTTTAATTCTTGTATATGTCGTTCTTGGTGGCCTTGGTAATATGACGGGTACACTTATTTCAACTACTTTGTTGATTGTACTTCCTGAAGCTTTAAGATCATTTAATGACTATCGTATGATTGTTTACGCTATTGTCTTAATTCTAGTTATGATTTTATCCAACAATAAGAAACTTATGGGTTATGTGGAATTATATAAGACAAGTATAGCTAATTTCTTTAAGTCTTTATTTAAGAAGAAGGAGGCTAAACATGAGTGATTATGTATTAGAAGCTAAAAAGCTTGGCATCGATTTTGGTGGTTTAACTGCTGTAAATAATTTTGATATTCAAATTGGCAAAACCGATATTTATGGACTAATCGGTCCAAATGGCGCCGGCAAGACAACAGTGTTTAACTTACTTACAAAGGTTTATACTCCAACAAGAGGTAGTGTTATCTTAAATGGTAAAGATACTAAAGATATGACTACTATTGATGTTAATAAGGCTGGAATTGCTAGAACTTTCCAAAACATTCGTTTATTCTCTAATATGACGGTAATTGAAAATGTTCTAATTGGTTTGCATAATAGCATGACTTATTCGACATTTGAGGGTGTATTTAAACTTCCTCGTTATCTAAAACAAGAAAAAGAGATGCATGAAAAAGCTATTGAACTTTTAAAGATATTTAATCTAGATGAGTTTGCGGATACTAATGCATCAAGTCTTCCTTATGGTGCTCAAAGAAGACTAGAAATCGCTAGAGCCTTAGCGACAAATCCTTGTCTATTACTTCTTGATGAACCAGCTGCTGGTATGAATCCAACTGAGACAGAAGAACTTATGAATACTATTCGTTTTATTAGAGATAAGTTTAATATTGCGATTTTACTAATTGAACATGATATGAAACTTGTTATGGGTGTTTGCGAAAAGATTACCGTGCTAAACTTTGGCCAAGTTCTTACTTCAGGTACTCCTGAACAAGTTAAGAATAACCCAGAAGTTATTAAGGCTTACTTAGGAGATTAATTATGCTAAAAGTAGAGAATTTACATATTAGTTATGGCTTTATTGAAGCTGTAAAAGGAATTGATTTTGAAGTAAGAGATGGCGAAATTGTGGCCTTAATTGGCGCCAATGGTGCTGGTAAGACAACTACCATGCATGCTTTATCAGGCTTACTAAAACCAAAGATGGGCAAAATCTTTTTAGATGATAAAGAAATCTCGAAGATTCCTGCTGATAAGATTGTTTCTTTAGGTCTTATTCAAGTACCAGAGGGAAGACATGTTTTTGCCTCTCAAACTGTAAAAGAAAATCTTGAACTTGGTGCTTTTTTAAGAAAAGACAAAGAAGATATTAAGAAGACACTTGATCATGTTTATGAATTATTTCCTCGTTTAAAGGAAAGAGAAGGACAACTTGCTGGTACACTTAGTGGTGGCGAACAACAAATGTTGGCTATGGGTAGAGCCTTAATGTCTAAGCCTAAAGTATTACTACTTGATGAACCTTCAATGGGACTTTCTCCTTTACTTGTTAAAGAAATATTTGAGATAATAAAGGAAATAAATAAAGCCGGTACGACCGTTTTCGTTGTTGAACAAAATGCTAAGATGGCGCTTGAGATTGCTAATAGGGCATATGTTATGGAAACTGGTAAAATAGTATTAAGTGGAACAGGAGAAGAACTAATTAGTTCTCCAGAAGTTTCTAAAGCTTATTTAGGAGGTTAATATGTACGTTAAAGACTGGATGACCAAAAACCCTGTTGTTTTAGGTCCAAATGATTCGATTACTGATGCGTTTGATGTAATGAAAAAAGGTGATTTCCATCGTGTTCCTATTT
>CAVFKJ010000040.1:0-3973 GCA_963623125.1 Clostridium sp. CAG:217 | reverse complement strand
TAAATAATTTAGTGGCTAGTTTAATCAAAAGAGTTCCTATAAGCCAAAGTGGTATACCAATTAATACTCTAATTACATAAGGAATACTTTCGACAAAACTTTTTGTTTTAGTTTCTTTAATCGCTTGTTCCACTATTAAATTATGATCATCGTCATTGTCATTTCTTACATTCTCTAATAAATCCGTAGGGCTAGAAAAAGCACTTGCCACAAAAAGACCAAATGAAGCTATTAATGTTGAAAACGCTAATACAACCTTCTTATCATTGTCCTTTTTCATTAAATTTATTGTAACGCCTTTGTACAATTTTTGATATTTATTACAACATAGACAAAGACAATTAGTTCCGTTATAGGCATCGTAAAGAATAACAAATCTTTATTAATAGATGGAAGCAAATAAACTAAAATTCCGCTAATGATTAGTCCTCTAAATACCGATACAATAAAAGCTTTGTTGGCTTTTGATATCGCAATAAAGTAATAAGTAGAGAAAATATTAAATGGCAGTAATATAAAAGACAAAGCATAGGTTCTAATGATTGCAGGTGCCATATTTAAAATATTTTCCGTTGGCTTCATAAACATGTATATGTAAGCATTTGGAAATAAAATGCTAAAGCTTGTCCAAATAAACGCAAAACAGAAACAAGTAATAAGTGCATACTTTAATACTTCTTTTATTCTTGATGTTTTATTGGCACCAAAATTTGATGAAATAATTGGTTGAGCTGCTTGACCAACACTATAAGCACAACATTGTACAAAGGTTGATATATTAATTATTGGTCCATAAATTGACAACGCATCACTACCTAAGTATTTCATGATTTGTTTGTTGAAGAAAATGGTTAAGATGCCCATTGCCACATCAATAAAGAAAGTGGAAAAGCCAGTAACGCTAATATTCTTGATTTTATACATTAAACTATTTACATGGCATAGCTTAAGTGAATTCTTGTTGCTTTTAAAATGGGTAATAAGAACAATAAAGGAAATAAGCGAGCCAATAGATGTAGCTAGTCCTGCTCCATATATTCCCATCTTTAAAACAAAGACAAAGAAATAATCGCCAAAACAATTAAATAAACCACCTGATAACACACCAATAGTAGCCAAATTTGGATTGTTATCGTTTCTTAAGAATGCCGCTAGCATTTGGTTAAACAAGAATAGTGGAAGTACCATCTTAACACTTCTTAAATATTCGTGTGCCAATACCAATAAGCTTTCATCTGCGCCAAAGAAAATTAAAATTTCTTTTTCAAACAAAATAAATAAAATCCAGGTAATAATACTAATTACAATTGATTCTATAAGCGATGCACTAAAGTATTCATTAGCGCTACTATCATTCTTATTTTTACCCTTTAGAGTGGAAAAAATAACACTGCCGCCAATTCCGGTTAATAAGCCTAGACTGTAAATAATATTCCAAACTGGAGCCACGACTGCTAAGGCTGCCGTACCACTAGGTCCTTCATATTGTCCTACTATAGCCATGTCAACAATTGAGTAAATGGAAGTAATCATAGCTGAACCAAAGGCAGCTTTAAGATACTTAAAGAAGATTTTCTTTGTGTTGTCGTTTAATAAATCCATAATTTCCTCCAATAAAAAACCGGAAAAAGACGACATAGTCATCTCTTATCCGGCCCTAATCATTCTTTTTTATGAAACGTCCTCCAAGTGACAATTAGTATATTAACATAATCAATTTTAATGTCAACTAATCTAAAATACATTCCATCTGATACTCTTTGACTTTCATATTCATTTTCTTATAGAAAGCGATAGCACTATCATTTCCTTCCCAAACATTCAAAGTAACTTCGTAACATCCAAGTCTTTTAGCTTCGCTTTTTACATATTCAAACAAAGCTTTTCCAACACCTTTGCTTCTAATGTTTTGATCAACACATAAATCATCAATAAATAATGATTTATGGGGAACCATAGTAGTCGAAAAAGGAACTTCTTTTAATTCACAGAAAGCATAGCCCAATACTTTTCCATCTTCCTTGGCCACATAAACAGGATTATCATCATCCTTAAACATACGTCCCAACATTTCATCAGTATATTTTGTTTTACCAGGCATAAAGATATCTGGTCTAATTTGATGATGAATCTCTAATACTTGATTTAATAGTTCAAGTATTTGACTTTCATCCTCCACTTTGGCTCTATCAATTTCCATATTAATCTCCTTTTAATAAATCTAATAACTCATCTTTTGACATTGAAGTAAGTGAAGTATTAGCTCCAGATAATATTTCATCTGCTAAATTCTTTTTATCTTCTTGCAGCTTCAAAATCTTTTCTTCTATGGTACCCTTTGCGATTAATTTATAAACGGTAACCGTATTCTTTTGACCAATACGATGAGTTCTATCGGTAGCTTGTGATATAACCGCTTCATTCCACCATGGGTCATAATGAATAACAATATCAGCTCCGATTAAATTAAGCCCTGTTCCACCAGCTTTAAGCGAAATCAAGAAGACCTTAACATCATCATTATTAAATTTATTACATAAATCTAATCTTTCTTTCTTATCAGTAGCGCCTGTAATCTTATAATATTCAATATTACGTTTTCTTAGTTCTTCTTCAAGAATCTCCAACATTGAAGTAAATTGTGAGAATAACAATAGTTTATGACCACCATCAATTGATTCTTCGATAAGCTCTAGGCAGGTATCTTTTTTAGCACTATCACCATCATAGTCCGCTAAAATTAGATTTGGATCACAACATATTTGTCTAGTTTTTGTAAGTTCAGCCAAAATGGCAATCTTATTTTTAGTAAATTCTTTTACATCATTATCTTCAACAAGCTTGCTAATCTTAGATATTTGCGCATCATATACTTCCTTTTGTTTACTATCAAAATTAGCGTAGTAAACTTTCTCAATCTTATCTGGTAAATCTTTTAAAACATCAGCCTTTCTTCTTCTTAGAATAAATGGGCCAATCATTTTCTTAAGGATATTTGACATATCTTGGTCATCACCCGTAACAATAGGAATCTCAAAATGTTTTCTAAAATAATCATATTTATATAAATAATCAGGCATCAAATAGTCAAAGATGCTCCATAGTTCTGACAATCTATTTTCAATTGGTGTTCCCGTTAAAGCAAAGCGCTTGCTGGCATTGATTTCCTTAACACACTTAGCAGCACCAGTATTTTGATTTTTAATATATTGGGCTTCATCAATTACTTCAAGATCAAACTTAATCTTCTCATATAATTCAATATCTCTCTTTAGTAAATCATAAGAAGTAATCAACACATCAAAGTCACGATGGTTAATAATTAAACCACTTCTCTCGGATTTATTACCTACAATCATCGCTACTTTTAAATTAGGAGCAAATTTTTCAAATTCAGCATACCAGTTATAAACAAGTGAAGCGGGAGTAATAATGATTGTATGAATCTTATCTTTGATTTCTTTTCGATATTCAATTAAAGAAATGGTTTGTAATGTCTTACCAAGGCCCATTTCATCTGCCAAAATACCACCAAATCCACAATCAAATAAGACATTAAGCCATTTAAAGCCATGTACTTGATAACTTCTTAACTGTGCATTTAAATTAGCTGGAAGTTTATAATCACTTTCATCAATGTTTTCAAACTTATCAACAAATTCTTTAAAGTTGATACTTCTATCAATCGCAACATCCTTAAATTCATCTAGCTGATCATCTAATGATAAAGCACGATAACTAGGTAAACTTACTTCACCCTTTAATAATTTTTTATCAGTAATGTTTAATTGTTCCTTAAGACTTAATAATTTATTTAAATCTTCATCTTCCATATCAACAAACTCACCGCTATTTAAACGATGATATTTCTTTTTTAACCTATAGCTTGTTAAGACATCGATTAATTCTTTACCACTTAAATTTGACATTAAAGAAAGATTTAATAAATCACTAGCGATATTAACACCTATGT
>CAVFKJ010000039.1:0-14458 GCA_963623125.1 Clostridium sp. CAG:217 | reverse complement strand
TTCATATTTCATATACTTAAATCCTCCTTTGGATATTCATTATTCTAGGAGATTTTAAATACATTTCAATACTTTTTACAATGAAAACGGTTCCTTTTAATAAGAAAACGATTACATTATTTTCTTAAGTTTATTAATAACATCTAGGGCAATAGATTCAGGAATAAACTTAGAAATATCGCCATTGAAAGAAGCTATTTCTTTTGCGATACTAGAACTTAAAAATGATAATTCTGGTTTAGATACAAACAAACAAGTTTCAATCTCATCATTAAGCATAAGATTGCTAGTAGCTTGAGCTAATTCATATTCATAGTCAGTTACTGCCCTTATCCCTCTTACGATAACTTTACATCCTAGTTCTTTAGCTTTATCAACAGTTAAACCATCACTATATACAACATGTACGTTATTTATATGGGTTGTACATCTTTTGATAAAATCGATTCTCTCATCAAGTGAGAAGGTGCACTTCTTTGTTTTATTTATCATTATTGCGACATAAACTTCATCGAAAGTCTTAGCCGCTCTTTCGATAATATCTAAATGACCAATGGTAATTGGATCAAATGTGCCTGGGTAGATTGCTTTAGCCATTATTGTCCTTTCTGTAATATAGCAATTTTGCTATGCCATACTTCTTTTCCTTATATAAAGAATAAATATCAATCTTATCATTTAGATTAACATCTTTTCTTACTTCCACAATTATTCTAGCATCTTCTTTCAATAAATTGTTTTTGCTAAGTAAATTGAAAATGTTCTCATATTCCGCAAATGCATATGGTGGATCAATATAAACATAATCAAATTGTTCATTTAAACTGTTTAATAATCGTTCATAACTTAAATTATAAATAGGATAATCTTCATGTATCTTATTTAGATTTTGCTTAATTATCTTACATGCATCCTTATTGATATCATTAAAGACTGTCCTCTTGCATCCTCTTGAGATAGCTTCAATACCTATTGCCCCGCTTCCAGAAAATATATCAAGAAAACAAGTTTCCTCATCAATATAAATAGAAGAAAATAAAGCTTCCTTTACCATATCTTTAGTAGGACGAGTGGAAAGTGATTCAATTGTTAAAAGAGGTGTTCTTTTATATTTACCGGCTATTATTCTCATTTTGGCTCTTTTCTTTTCGATATATTATTATTTCAGCTTCACAAATGCCAATAGAAATCATAGTTGCAAGTAAGCTTGAACCACCAGAAGAAACAAGTAAAAGTGGTACACCGGTTAAAGGAATAAGACCACTAACACCACCAATATTTAAAACAAAGTGAATAAATAAGTATGTAAAGGTGCCTGTTAAAACCAATTTAGAATTCATATGTGTCGTTTTTGATGAATAATGAACTAACTTAAAAAAGATGATACCATAGCAAATCAAAATCGGAAGTAGTCCACCAACAATGCCTAGTTCCTCAACTATAACTGGCACAATAAAGTCAGTTGTTGGGTTTGGGAAGTTCATATACTTATGAATTGATTGGCCATATCCAAGTCCAAACCAACCACCAGTGGCAAAGGATACTAGTCCCATAATCAAGTGATAACCTGTTGAATATTGATAAGCAAATGGGTTATAAGCTGCTAAGAAACGCCCTATCTTATAGTTTCCAGAAAAGTGCTCAGATAAAAATTCATTAAAAGATGGAACCATTGAAATACCAACCAAACCAATCATAATTACTATTATTAGAAGCATCCACTTATGGTATCTAATTAGTTCCCTTTGAGGTGTTATTAAAAGCATGACATAGCAAATTCCTGCTAGTACCACTGCACTACCTAAGTCTTTTTGCCAAACTAAGATAATAGCTACATAAAATAAAGCCTTTATAGCAACTTTCCAAAATTGCTTAGTGTTGTTTTCGCCATAATCTTTACTCATGACTTTTGCAATATATAGAATCATATATACTTTGGCAAATTCACTAGGCTGCATCGATAATGAGCCAAGTCTTATCCAAGCATAAGCACCATAAGTTTCACCAAAAAATCTTGTTGAAAGTAGCACTACCGCTACTGCTACATAGCCAATATCATAATACTTTAATGGTACCTCTTGTAAGTTAAAACGTATTACAAAGACCATGCACACTATACCGATACCAAAGAACATTAATTGTCTAGATATAGCACGCATAATAACGCTTTGATCGCCTGCACCCTCGCCCATGGCCGCTGAAGCTATCATGAATGAACTAAAAATTATTAAGATTATGGTTATTATAATAAGCCATCTATCGCAAAAAGCTGGAAATAGTCTAGGAATTTTGAATTTACGCTTTTTTTCATTTTTATTTTTTTTAGGCATATAAAGATTTTATCATAACCACCTAAGTTTATTACCAAACACTTAAGCCTTCTTCTATTTTAATCTACATGAATTTTATTAATATAGACGATTATTTTTTTATATAAAGTTTCTTTTACTAACGAAGATAAATGGCTCTAAAATAAAGTTTTTTTATCGGATTTGGAAATGTGTATTATAATATTTTCTATGATTATAAATAACAAAACAATTATTAAAGATAATGATCCTTTGATTAGAAAAAGAAGTGTTGATGTGGCATTCCCATTAAGCGAAGAAGATAAACAATTATTATTGGATATGCATGATTATGTATATGAATCTACTATTGATGATATAGCTAAAGAAAAAGATTTAAGACCAGCGGTAGGCATTTCAGCTGTTCAAGTTGGTGTTTTAAAGAAAATGACAGCCATCATTTTAAAAGATGAAGAAGGCAATATAGTAGTTGACTATGCTTTAGTTAATCCTAAGATTGTATCTAATTCATTAGAGAAAGCGTATTTAAAAAGTGGCGAAGGTTGTCTTTCAGTTGATGGCAAACACGAAGGCTATGTATATCGTTCAGCTAGAGTTAAAGTAAAGGGCTATGACTTATTAACACAAAAAGATGTTGAGATTAAAGCTAATGGTTATTTAGCTATTGTCCTTCAACATGAGCTTGATCATTTTAGGGGAACTTTATTCTACGATCATATCAATAAGAAGGATCCTTTCTTTGAGGATTTGGATGCTCAATGTATTGAATAAATAGGGTTTTTAAAATAAAATATAATTGATTTTTAGGAAAATATCATGGAGGGATAATGAAAGATAAGAAAGCCAATGCATATAGTGGTGTTAATTATGATGTTAAACATGATACTTTAGTCTATGCTTTAGGAGGTTTAGGTGAAGTCGGTAAAAACATGTACTGTTTTGAACAGGACAATGAAATAATTATTGTTGACGCTGGGGTTAAATTTCCTGATGATGACTTATTGGGAGTAGAATATGTAATTCCTGATTATACACATCTAATTAAAAACCAAGACAAGATTAAAGCCTTAATTATCACCCATGGTCATGAGGACCACATTGGTGGTATTCCTTTCTTATTGATGGCTTGTAAGATTGATAAAATCTATGCACCTCGATTCGCAAAAGCTTTAATTGAAAAGAAACTAAATGAAAGAAGAAGAAAATTTAATACCAAGATTATTGAAATAAATGAAGATAGCAGTATTTCAACAAATTATTTCAAGGTTGGTTTCTTTAATACAATACACTCTATTCCTGATTCTTTAGGCGTTTTAATTAATACACCAAATGGTAGAATTGTGGAAACTGGTGACTTTAAATTTGATTTAACACCAGTTGGTGCTAATGCAGACTATCAAAAAATGGCTTATATTGGTGCCAGTGGCGTTACCCTTTTGATGTCTGATTCTACTAACTCAGAAGTTGAGGGTTTCTCAATTTCTGAAAAGAAAGTTGCTCAAACTGTTTTAGATATCACAAAGAAAACGCCAGGAAGACTTATTGTTTCAACTTTCGCTTCAAACGTTAATCGTTTGGCTCAAATTATAAAAGCTGCCCATGAATGTGGCAGAAAAGTCCTAGTTCTTGGTCGTTCAATGGAGAATGTTGTCGAAATTGGTAAACAACTTAAGACAATTGATGTGCCAGATGATACTTTTATTAGTCAAGATGTGGTAAACACTTATCCACCTGAGAAAGTATGTATTGTTTGTACTGGTTCACAAGGTGAAACACTTGCGGCCTTAAGTAGAATCGCCAATGGCGTACACAAATATATTAAAATCATTCCAGGTGATACAGTTGTTTTATCAAGTAACCCTATTCCTGGTAATGCCTTAAACGTTAGTGGCATAGTAAATCAACTTGTTAGAAATGGTGCGAAAGTATTAGAAAACGCAACCTTCCAATCACTTCATACGACAGGTCACGCTTCTAGGGAAGAACAAAAGTTAATGATGCAACTAATTAAGCCAAAGTATTTTATGCCTGTGCATGGTGAATATAAGATGCTTAAGCTTCATGCAGCTACTGGTAAGGAAGTTGGCATTCCTGAGGAAAATTGTTTCATTTGTGCAAATGGCGATGCCTTAGTGTTAAGAGATGGTGAAATCTTTAGATCTAACACTAGAATTCAAACTGATGCCATATATGTTGATGGTAGAGATGTATCTGGTCTTTCTACTTCGGTATTAAAAGATAGACAAATTCTTGCGGATAATGGCATGGTAGCCGTTGTTGTGTGCATTGATTCTAGAGTTAATAAGATATTATGTAAGCCAGGTATTGTTTCAAGAGGCTTTGTATATCTAAAAGAGAATCAAGAAATGATTAAGGAAGCTGAAGTTTTGGTTTATGATGCATTAAGGAGTGCCATGAAACAAAAAGTCACTTTCAATGATTTGAAGAATTGTATCAAAAATACCCTTGAGCCTTATCTATATTCTAAGACTCATCGTAATCCAATCGTAATCCCGGTAATACTTAATAATGTTGAAGTATTAAAGAAAAGAAAAACAAAGTAGGCAATGCCTACTTTTCAAATGCTTTGATTAGCTTTTTCTTTTTATCGTTATATGGATGTTTTCTTAAATCTAGATTAAATTTATTATAACCAATTAAAACACTAGAAGGATGACTGAATTCATCAAAGCCCCACTTGCCATGATATTTTCCCATTCCCGAATGTCCTACACCATTAAAAGGTACGCCCTTTACCATTAATTGTATGCATGTCTCATTGATACAACCACTACCGTATTGGCTAGTAGCCATAACCCTTTTAGCCCACTTATAATCTTTAGTAAAAAGATACATTGAAAGAGGATGTTCCCTTTTCTCTATTTTCTTTAACAAATCATCAATATCGCTATCATCATATTCAATAATTGGTAAAAGCGAATTAAATAATTCATGGTTTGTAATATCATCATCAAGACTACATGGATAAATAATAGTAGGTTCAAACTTTAAGGTATTAATATCTCCTTTGCCACCATAGATAATTCTATCTTTATATTTATCAGCTTCATTCAAACATTTAGTAAACGCCTTTTCATTTATAAGTTTAGGATATTCTTCATTACACAAAGCATCACCTATTTGTTTATCAAAGGCTTTAATCAGTTCATTAATAAAGTCATTACTAATTTCCTTAGCTACAGCCACTTGATTGATGTTAATACAAATCTGGCCAGCATTTAAAATCTTGATAAAAGCTATCTTATCAGCTGCATCCTTTAAATCAGCATCTTTTCTTACAATCGCAAAATTACCTTGTTCTCCACCAAGTTCTAAGGCTACTGGAGTCAAATTATGACTTGCCTTTTCAAGAACATGTTTGCCTACTTCTGGAGAACCGGTATAAAAAATTTTGTCAAACCTTTCTTCAAGTAAGGCATCAGCTACATCATGGCCACCATTTACTACACAAATATATTCTTCGTTAAAATATTTAGAAATGAGCTTCTCTAATACTTCACTAGAATATTTGGATTTTGAACTTGTTTTTAATATAGCAGTGTTGCCAGCTGAAATACTTGCACATAAAACGCCAATTGAAAGCAATATTGGGAAATTAAAGGGACTAATGATTAAAGTAACACCATATGGTATCTTATATACTTTAGTTACCATACTTGGAAAACACAACAAACCTGAATAATGTGTTTCTGGTTTAGCCCATTTCTTTAAACCTTTAATTGTTTCGTTTATTTCCACAATACAAGGTCCAATATCGGTAAGATAACCCTCAAAATATGCTTTGTTTAAATCTTTGTATAAAGCATCTTCAATCTCTTCTTCATTGTCTAGCAACATTTTCTTTAAAGTATTTAAAGCCTTAATACGATAATTTAAATCATAAGTAATATGACTATTAAAGAAATCTCTTTGTTTAACTACAATATCATGTACATCTAACATGTCTTAATTATATAAAAGAGTAGTCTTTTAAACTACTCTATTACACTTGTATTACTTACTTTATATACACAAGCCTTCTTACTTTCAGACCAAGTCCAATCCTTTGATTTCATATACTCTTCACAAGTAACAGCCTTATTACTTGAGTTATCTATAACTTCTTGTGGTATATATCCTTGTTTTGCCTTAACTTTGATTTTTAAAGTTACTTTATTAGAAATACCATTAGTATTTTTTACATAACTTGGTATCTTAACATAACCTTCTATTACTAGTTCTTGTTCATCATAATTATTTGGATTAAATGAAGTTGTAAAGTTATCATTCCAAATAATATTTAAACTATCTCCACCTTCATCATAAACAGTGCCAATCTTACTAGGAAGATTATAAATATCAAAGGCAGAACCTTCTTTCTTACTTAAACTTAAAGCTTCCTCATAACTTAAATCATCATAACTTAGATTATTAAAATTCTTTAAAGTAAGACTCAAATCATTTGAACTTACTTTATCAATAGTCTTATTAAATGAAATAGTTAATAAGACATCATAATAATTAGAACCAGTAGTAATAATTGTATTAACTGTTCCTAGATTGTCTAAATTAGTACTAGGCGTTCCAATAAAGATATATTTATCACTAGCCGATGTCTTATCTTTTATGTTGATTGATGCTTTATACTTACCACTATAATCCACTTTATCACTAGAGCTCATGCTTTCACCATTAGCTGTCCAAACAACATTATCTAAATCGAAGTAATTAGTTAAATCAATTGTTTCGCCATTTATCAAATAGCCTTCAATCTTATTGATTTGAGGAACTTGTTTACCAATGGTGAGATTATCTACATCAATATTCAAATTTCTAATTACAGCTTTATAGGTTACGTTTAATTCAATGTCTCCACTAATTTCTTCAACATTTTGTAGATACCTATCATTTCCTACCTCACTTATATTAGTATAGTCACTTGTATTTGAATCAATTAAACAATAGCCTTCATATTGAGGTAAAGGCAAATAGAATGTTGAATCCTTTTGATAATAATAAGTTTCTTTAGTGTTTAAGGAACCATCAGGTGAAGTACTATTTATTGTCACTTTATAGTAATCGCTAGAATTAGAAATAGTATAAATTCTTTCAACATATTCACTTTCTAAGTCACCTTTAGAAGCCCAAGCTATTAACCTATAAGTTATTGTTTCACCCTTATTTGCGCTTAAAGTAACTTCATTTGTCTCACCATAGTTCCAATCACCATAAGTATCATCCATCTTGCTGTACGTATAATGTACTGTAGTACCTTCAACATTTTCTATATTAACATTTAGACTTAATTCGCCATTTTCATCATTATATATAGTGTTAGTACTTTCTACAGTATAAGTTCCATTGTCTAAATTAACACTTGGTGTCTCAATGCCATCATTAAAACTATAGCTATATGAAACTACTTCAGATTTATTGGCGCCATCACTTGCCCAAACTTTTAAAGTATGAATAGTACTATCACTGCCACTTAATACGATAAATTCACTAGTACAATCCCTTGCTTCACCATCATCTATTGAATGATAAACATTTGTATACTCTTTCTTTAAATCATCATAATTTTCGATTTCTAACTCGATAGTTTGAATGTTATCGTCAAGAGGCATAATCTCATTAGATGTTGGAGTTTCTTCATCTAAATCAAATTGTTGAGCATCATTTTCATCATTTGTAACAACTTCTTGATTATCGATAGAATCTTGATTTATTTCTTGATTATCATTTGAAGTAACATTTTCATCAAATGTATATTCTTCATCAAAGACATTCACGCTATTAACTACTTCATCATTTTCTTCTTCTATATAGTCAACAACCGCTTTATTTTCAAAAGAATCAGCTTGGCTTTCATTTAATTTAACAACTTTAAGTTTAGGTTTTGATAATTGGCCATCTTTTTTTGCGATATCGATAACAAATTTAGCCTTAACATTGTTCGATCTTAAATTATCATTATCTTTCGCACTAACATCTACATAATAAACAAAAGTATTATCTTTATCTTCCGAAATTCTTCTAATCGTATTATCATGTACAAACTTGCCATTTTGCCAATAAGGCATAGCAAAGCCAGCTGTCACAAGTCTAGGATGGAAATCGCATGAAAAACTAAGATGATTAACCGTTAAATCACAATCAAATTCCTTGCCATCCTTATCTATTGCCTTACCTTTTACAGCAGTCGCTTCAATAAGTCTTTCTAAATCAAAGGCGCTACCACCTTCTGTAAAAGTTAGATGAACATCTTCAATTGAAACAAGTTTTGAATTTTTATCAACCAGATTAATTTTAACCTTAACTTTATTATTAGATAATTTTAGGCCATTTGGATTTTTAATATTTAAATTTAAATAATAGTAACTTGATTCACCCTTAACCACAACGCCATCTTTAACAAACTTAGCATACATATCTTCAGTTGGTTTTTCTATTTCCAGTGTTACCGTATTACCGTTTAGTGCACTTGTAGCCTTAATCGTTTTAGGAAGGTCACTAAAGAATACATCTAAGTTAGAACCTACACCAACATCAACTTCCATCTCTTTACCACTTACAGTAAAGTTTGAAGTAACGGCCTTTATATTATTACCATTTAAAGTAAGCGTCTTGTTATTAACAGAACATTCTTTAATAGAAGCGACTAGTGCATCACTGGTTTGATAAACAAGTTTTGTGTTTAAAGTCGCTGCATCAGAAAATAACAGATTTTGACTAGTATCACTTGGTATAGTAGCACAAACATAATATTCTTTATCTTCCACTAAACCACTTGCATCAGTAGAATCCGCATTCTTCCAAGTAACATTAACTTCTTTTTTACGAATCACTTCTTTGCCGCTTGTATCATCAATCCAAGTAAAAGTACCTGTTGTAGGTAACTGTGCTCCTACAACTGGTGCGTTAACCGTTAAAGTAATATTATTAGTTGTCTTATCTGTTGGATAGTAATGAGCAGTTAAAATTACATCCCTAGAAGGCATACTTTCGATATGAATTATTGGATTAGTTTTTTGATTATCACTTAAATCAATGCCTTCAACCTCCCAATAGTTAAATATTTGATTGGCTTTAGTTGCATCATATGTATTTGATTGGCCTTTATAATCAATTCTTTCTTTTTCTTCGCCATTAATAATTAAAGAATATTGAGTCTTACCAATTCTTTGCCATAATTCCTTATCATCAGTTATATATTCAACATGATGATTTTCAGCTTCATCTAAGAAGAATGTATGACCATAAGTAAAACTATTTAAATCTTTCGCTATACAGCGATTGCCAGATATTCCATTTCTTATACCAATTAAAGAAGATGAGTCAAGATTATCGGCCAAAATATGAGAATAAAGGAAAAGAACAGGTGAACTATCCAAGAATACATCATCACTAGAATATCCTTCTTCGCCTATCTTATAGTGTTCTAAAACACCATAAGGAAGCGTATTCATTCTTTCATTATCTTTAATTGTTACTTTGCCAGAAAGGGTTAAATCAGATTGATATTTCATAAAAATACCACCACCCTCATAATTATTGCCACTCTCCGCTTTCACATTACACTTATTGCCAGTAATAGTAGAATTTTCTATTGAGCTATATCCAGCAGCATAAATACCGCCACCATTTTTAGAAGCGGTGTTATTGTAAATATTACAAAGTTTAAAATGGGAATTAATTTGATCTAAATAAACTCCAGCACCATTTTCAGCATTGTTATTATAGATATCTAAACCTGAAAAGACACTATTAATTGAACTATGCGTATTTTTTGAAGCAACATAAATACCACCACCATCATAACGTGTATAGTTATCATGAATAGAACATCTGCCCGATTCTACTTCCATCGAAAACCAAGAATAGTTAAAGTAGACGCCACCACCACTTGAAGTGCCACTGTTATTTCTAATCGTTGAATTATCGCGCATATAGAAATGTGTTCCATCAGCATCCGAATAAACTCCACCACCACGTGAAGCGATATTATCACAAATTTGAGCACCATTATACATGTAGATTTGACAATCCTCGCCATTTACAAATATGCCACCACCATTTGTACCAGCGTAGTTACCAGCGATAGTTACATTATCCAAATACAATTTGGAATTCTTTTTCATATAAATGCCGCCACCATTATAGGTATAGCCACCAGTAACTAAACCACCAGAGGTAGTTGAACGCTGCGGATTAATCCAAGAATAGTAAGGATATAAGGGATAATTAAAAGTTGTATTCTTATTAAGATTACCTGTTAAATATAGAGTAGAACTTGGATGCATTGTGAAAACTTCACCAGTATGGGAATGTTCACTACCATCAACTCTTTTAATCTGCTTGCCATTCATTTCAATCCTACTTATAGTGCCTTCAACAATATCAATTGGAGAACTTATTTCCCAATTCTTGTTCATTATAATTGTAAGGCCCTTTCTTGTAGCATCCATCGCATCTTGAACACTATAGTAATAAGTTCTATCATTACTATTTAATGAATAAGCATAAGCGTCTTTTTCATCAGCCAGAGCACTATTTGACAAAATTGTTATAAATAAAAACGCCAATAGCAAACATTGTAATGTTCTTTTCATAATTTTCCCTCTTTTTATCCCTATTATTTTAGCATTATAAAAGATAGCTTTCGCTATCTTTTGGTTTATGTTGATTAAATAATATGATTACTTAATAGTAACAATCTTCATCATGTTACAGCTACCCTCACCAGTAGGATAACCAGCACAAATGATTACTTGTTCGCCAGGCTTATGGCCAAATGCCTTACATACGCCACTTGCAAGTTCATCATCGTTTTGAAGATTATTTTGAACACTTGATAATACAGCATTAATACCAAAATAATTTTCTAGAGCATGTTGCGTCTTCTTAGTGAAGGTAACAGCATAAGTTGGACAAGCTGGACGATACTTAGAAATAATTCTAGCTGTAGAACCACCTTGGGTAAATACCACAACCGCACCAATTGGAAGAGTAAGTGATGCATCAGAAACAGCTACACCAATGGCATCTTGAATAGTATTGTGACTATATTGTTTCATTTGTTCAAGATGTTCTCTAAATGGGAAAATATCTTCAGCAGTTTCACAAATTGCAGCCATAGTCTTTACAGCTTCAACTGGATAATCACCAGCTGCTGATTCAGCAGAAAGCATAACGGCATCAGAACCATCTAGTACAGCGTTAGCAACATCACTTGCTTCAGCTCTTGTACAACGTGGATTCTTAGTCATTGAATCAAGCATATGAGTAGCCGTAATTACTGGTTTACCATGTTCGTTGGCCTTCTTGATTAATAACTTTTGATAAATTGGAACTCTATCAGCTTCAACTTCAACACCCAAGTCACCTCTTGCAACCATGATGCCATCAGCTACATCAAGAATTTCATCAATGTTATCAAAGCCTTCTTGGTTTTCAATCTTAGCAATAATTTGGATATTTGATTTACCCATTTCAGCTAAAATCTTACGAATCTTTAAGACATCATCAGCTCTTCTTACAAAAGAAGCAGCAATAAAGTCAACATTTTGTTCGCAACCAAATCTTAAATCAGCATCATCTTTTGCAGAAATAAATGGCATAGAAAGTTTAACACCTGGAACGTTACAGCCTTTTCTACTTGATAAAGTACCATTTACTTGAACTTGACATTTAAGTTCACTACCATTGTTTTCTAAAACCTTAAGTTGTTGTTTACCATCATTAACAAGGATAGTTTCACCACCCCTTAAATCATCAAAAAGTTCAGGGCATTTGATTGTAACTCTTTCATGGTTACCAACAATTTCTTCCTTACATAAAGTTACAATATCACCCTTGTTATAAGTTTCTTCCTTATTTTCAAAATCACCAAGTCTGATTTCAGGACCCTTTGTATCAAGTAGAATAGCTAGATTAAGATTATTTTCTTTTTCAACCTTTCTAACAAGTTCCATATTAGCTAAGTGGTCAGCATGTTCCCCATGAGAGAAGTTTAATCTCACAATATTCATGCCTGCATTTGCCATAGCTAAGATAGTACCATATGTATTACTACTCGGACCTAATGTACAGACTATTTTAGTTTGTTTAAATTTACTCATATATCCTCCTAACTTAAACGTAACTATTGTACTACACTAATCGGTCAAATAAACGGTATAAATCACGTTTTGAGTCTTTTGGCATGTTAAGCGCTTCCTCAATTGGCAAAGATACAATTTGATTGTTTTTAATGCCACAACAATGTCCGCCAACACCATCAAGTAATAAATCAACAGCCTTTTCCGCCAATCTACTTGCAAGAACTCTATCATTAGCTGTAGGCGAACCACCTCTTTGAATATGGCCAAGTACAGTAGCTCTGCCAGAGAAACCTGTTCTAGAAGTAATCTTACTAGCCAAAGCATTAACGTCGGTTAGTTTTTCTGAAACAATAACAATCGCATGGTTCTTGCCGATTCTTTCAAGATAAGCAAGCTTTTCAATAATGCTTTCTTCATCATAGCCAGTTTCAGGTGTTACCACAATTTCCGCACCAGTTGAAAGGCCAGAATAAATAGCTAAATCACCACATCTATTACCCATTACTTCAACTACTGAACATCTATGATGTGAACTTGATGTATCTCTAAGTTTATCAACACAATCAACAATTGTATGTAATGCTGTATCAAAACCAATGGTAAAATCCGTGCCTGGAATATCGTTATCAATAGTGCCTGGTAAACCAATACAATTAATACCCTTCTTTGTTAAGGCTAGAGCACCTCGATAAGAGCCATCTCCACCAATTACAACAATCGCATCAATTTGATTTTCTTGTAGCTTTTCACAAGCCTTAAGTTGAACTTCTTCATCTCTAAAGCTTGGAAGTCTTGCACTGCCTAATATCGTACCACCACGGGATAAAGTATCTGATACACTAGTTCTTGTAAAAGGTACATATAACCCTTCTACTAAGCCCTTGTATCCATCTTTTATACCAACAACTTCAATGCCGTTGCTTAAAGCATTTCTCGTTACTGACCTAATGGCCGCATTCATGCCTGGTGAATCGCCACCACTTGTTAAAACACCAATTTTCCTAATCATCTTTAAGGCCTCCTTTTGTTGTTTCCTAAAAGCGCAAAATCATCGCTTAAGATATCTATACGCTCAAATAATCTATCAGCTCTAATGGCTGAAGAATTATCTTTCTTATCATACTTATAATGTTCCTTAAGTGCTTGTTTAGATAAGTTGGAAGTAAACACTGTAAGTAATTTATGTTCCATCCGATAATCTAAAATATAAAATAATAAATCATCTCTTGAATAAGAACTAACCGATTCTGATCCAATATCATCCAATATTAAATAAGGAACCATTTTAACATCTTTAATAGTCTTGTCATATGTTTCTGAATCAATGGCAATTAATTTTCGCATTTCATTGACAAACAAGTTAACTTTGACAAAAGCTACTTTCTTATTAGCCTTAGCTAAACTGTTGGCCAAGGCATAGCACATATAAGTTTTGCCTACTCCTAAATTGCCATATATATACAAACCTTTTTTTCTTGTACCATCTAATATATCCATGCATTGAGAATTAAGAGAAGCAATTCTACCATCAACTAATTCAATGTTATCTAAATCTAATTTACTATAGTCATTTGGAATATCGTTTCTAATAAAATTATTTAGAATCTTATCATTTTTAAGTTTAACTAGATAATAATCACAATAAGTAACATCATTAAAGACTACCCCATCATAATTTAAAGAAACATATTCACCCTTTTTAGCCTGTTTACAATTTATTAAGCCTTTACAGTTATCACATTTTTTAATCGATTCTTCAAAATCAATAAAAGGACTCATTTTCTTAGAAATGATACTTTCATCTAGTCCATATTTTTTCAAGAAAGCTTTAATGAACTGATTATTAGCTAATTCTTTACTTTTAGTATTAATATCAAACATTTTCACTCCTTGATCTATTTCGACGCTTTAATAATTCTTGCATCATTTCATCGGTAAATTCTGGATTATTAGAATCATCATAAACAACTTGTTTTTCCTCATGTTTATTACCCTTATAACCATTTATACATTCAATAGCCTTTTTAGCTGTATCAACATCATTAC
>CAVFKJ010000038.1:0-13836 GCA_963623125.1 Clostridium sp. CAG:217 | reverse complement strand
ATAATTTTCTTAAGGCCGCAAATACTTTATGACGAATAATAGCTAATAATTTAAAGGCAATAAAATGGTTACAATATTGTTCTGCGTAATGTAGTATTCCTCTTAAAATCGCGATAATAATCATAATTGTAAGGATGGTTTGAATATTTGTAGATAAATTATCCATTATCGCAATACATAATGCACTACTTGCAAGTATTGTTAGAAAGATAGCACACAAATAACCAATCGTACCTAGTACTATGGCAAGCAACATTATCAATAGTAATGGCTTAATAAGCACAATTAAGTCTTTCATAATTGAAAAAGCACTTCTTCTTTTCATTATTTGTTACCATCCTTTCCATAATTTTCTAAAGCAATTTGGCTATCATATATATTCTTATAATCACCATTTAGCTTTAATAATTCTTCATGGCTACCACTTTCTAAAATTAAACCATCTTTCAAGAAATTTATTTCATCAGAATTTACCACATTAGCTAAGCGATGTGATATTAATAAAACCGTCTTTTCTTTAGCTAAGCTATGAATAACTTTCATAATAATTTCTTCACTTTCTACATCGATATTGGATGTAGCTTCATCAAAGATATAAATGAAAACATCTTCTTTTAATAAAGCTCTAGCTAACGCCAGTCTTTGAGCTTGACCACCAGAAAGATTACTTGCCTTTTCAAGAAGTTTAGTATCTAATCCTTCTTGATTATTTAAAAAGCCCCAAAGGTTTACTTTTTCAAGAACTTCAATCATTTCTTCATCGCTTGCGTTTTCCTTAGCCATTAAAAGATTATCTTTAACACTACCCTTAAATAAATAACTATTATGTTTTACAAGAAGGACATGTTTTAATAAATCCTTTTCATTCATTTCCTTTAAACTTTTACCGCCAATCAAGATTTCACCATCATAGTTTTTATTCTTACCACTTAAGATATTGGCAATAGTTGATTTACCACATCCTGATTCGCCAACCAAAGAAACAAAACTATTAGCTTTAATATTTAGATTTATCCCTTTTAGTATTTCTCTATCTTTTTCATAAGAAAAGTAAACATCTTTAAAGCTAATATCTAATGGTTCATTAGGCAATGTATCGTTCTTACTATCATTTTCATCTAAATCTAGTATTTTAAAAATCTTATCACTAGCCGCCATGCCATTCATTGCGATATGAAAATATGATCCTAATAGTCTTAATGGTAAAAAGAATTCAGAAGCTAAAAGAATTATACATAAGGCACCACTTATCGAAATATTACCTCCAACAAATTCCTTGATTGTTACAAGCATACCCACTGCCGCTCCGCCATAGGCCACAATATCCATAACACTTGTTGAATTTAATTGCATAGTTAATACTTTCATGGTGATTTTTCTAAATTGTTCCGATTCCGCGTCCATCTCTGTAGCCTTCTTTTCATCAGCTTGATAAACTTTTAAAGTTGTTAAGCCTTGTAAATTTTCTAAAAAAGAATCACCAAGTGAAGTATAGATTCCCCAATATTTATTAAGCAATTTCTTAGCTATCTTTTGTACTACAACAATGGAAATAGGAATAAGGGGCACACATATTAAAAGGACAATACTGGCTTTAAAACTAATTTTTTTTAAAATAATAAACAATGTAATTGGTGCAAGTAATGAGTAAAATAGCTGTGGTAGGTATTTACCAAAATAGGTTTCTAATTGTTCAACACCTTCTGAAGATACTTGCACTATTTCACTAGTTGGTACTTTTTCATTATAAGAAGAACCAAGTCTTAGCATCTTCTCATAAATCTTTTCTCTTAATATTCTTTTAACATCAACACTAGCTCTAAAACTTGATTTATTTATTGCTTTATCACATATGTATTTAATAATAATAACTAGTATAAATTTAATGCAAGCTAGTTTAATCATTTCATTGCTCAGTGTTTGATAATATAGATTTTCAATTAAATCAGCTAAAGTAAAAACAATCAATACTTGTGCTAAAAGATTAATCCATTGAAAAAGTATTACAAAGACAATATACTTTTTCGCATGGCTTAATAAATTAATTAGTCTTGTTTTTATCATTACTTAGTCTCCTTTTCTCTTTTTTGCTGCTTATTAAATGCCATAAGGCAAGATATGGGTGATAAACAATCATACGCGGTCCACTATAACGCATGACTTTTCTAATTTGTTCCCTTTTCTTTGCTTTATAACAATGTACCTTACAATTAGAACAGAAAGTCTTTTCTTTCATGAAAGGACATTTTTCACTTCTAAGTTTTGCGTATTCTAATAATTCTTTACATTCAGGACACAAATCTTTGTCATGATGATTATTCTTACAATAAAGCCTAATCATTTCTTCAACTACATATTGTTCCTTTAAACGTTTCTTACTTACTTTATCCATATATTTTCCTTTTAACTAGATAATTATACGGTATAAGTTAGCATATGCAAACTAGAAATATATTTTAACAGACGTTTTTAAGAAGCTATAATAATTACATGTTTAAAAGCTATCTAAATAAATTTTGTTTAATATCTTTAATTTTATTTCTTTTATCAGGCTGCAGCGCTAATAGAAATAATAATTATATAAATGATTTAGATGATTTAAGAGGAAAAATAATAGGTGTTCAACTTGGCACAGCTGAAGATTTAAGCGCTAGTGAAATTGACAACGCAACTGTTGAAGAATATAATTCACCATACGATGTAATCCAAGCTTTATTACAAGATAAAATTGATTGTGCAATTATGAATGATAAAGCAGCTGAAGCCTTTTTAGAAATAAATGATTCACTCTCTATTCTAGAACAACCATATGGTATAGAAGAATCGGCTATTTGTATTAGTAAAGAAAATAAAGAATTAAAAATTAAATTAAACAAAATAATTGCCGAAATAAAACAAGATGGTACTCTAGATAATATTATAAACGCTTACTTTAATAATACAGGTTATGTATATGAAGCAGATGATAGTTTAGATAGATCAAATGGAACTTTGAAAGTTGCGACCAATGCTGAATTTGAGCCCTATGAATATATCGAAAATGGTCAATATGTCGGTATCGATATGGAGCTTTGTAAAGTTTTGGCTGATCGTTTAAATATGGAACTTAAAATTGATGATATGCAATTTGCATCTATCATTAATGCGGTAGTAAGTGGTAAGGATGATATTGGCGTAGCTGGCATGGCGGTTACAGAAGAGCGTCTTAAAAATGTTGATTTCACCGATATTATCTATTCAACAGCTAAACAAGTTGTGGTGATTCATAATGGAACTAGTTCTAATATTTCTTCTTTTGGTGATAAACTATATCAAAATTTCATCAAAGATGATCGTTATAAATCATTGCTACAAGGTCTTGGTATAACATTATTAATTACTTTGTTTGCTGAAATAATTGGTTTGGCATTAGGACTTTTAATCGCCTTTGTTAGATATACTCATGATAAGTTGCATATTTTAAAAATTGGCAATATTTTTGCGAATTTATATTTAACTATAATTAGAGGCACTCCTTCCGTCATTCAATTATTGATTATTTATTACGTGATATTTGCGACCGCCAACATCAATAAAATTTTAATCGCAACAATCGCCTTTGGCCTAAATAGTGCTGCCTATGTTGCAGAAATAATTAGAGCTGGTTGGAACTCTGTCGACTCAGGTCAATATGAAGCTGGAAGAGCAATGGGCTTTAATTATTTTGAAACAATGCATATGTTTATACTTCCGCAAGCTTTAAAAAACGTCGTTCCAACTTTAGGCAATGAATTTATCGTTTTACTAAAAGAAACTGCAATATCAGGTTATATCGGCATCTTTGATTTGACTAGAGCTGGTGATTATATTAGATCAAGAACCTATGAAGCCTTGCTTCCCTTACTGACGGTAGCTTTAATATATCTAATTATTGTTATTATCATGTCTTATATTGTTTCGCTAATTGAAAGAAGGTTGAAGAAAAATGAAAAACACTGAAGTAATAATTCATGTTGAAGACTTGCATAAAAACTTTAATAAGATAAAAGCGGTTGATGGTATTGCTACCGATTTTTATAAAGGTGAAGTATGTGTAATTCTTGGGCCTTCAGGATGTGGCAAATCTACTTTTTTAAGATGTTTAAATCTATTGGAAAGACCAAACAGTGGCAAAATCTTCTATAAAGAAAAAGAAGTAACTTCTCTTTTAACCAATATCAATGATATAAGACAAGAAATGATGATGGTCTTTCAATCATTTAATCTTTTTGATAATTTAACTATTTTAGAAAATTTAACCATTGGTCCTATCAAGCTTAAAAAGATGTCTAAAAAACAGGCTGAAGAAAAAGCTTATGAATTATTAAAGAAAGTTGATTTAGAAGATAAGGCTGATTGTTATCCTTCTAGTTTATCTGGTGGTCAGAAACAAAGAATTGCCATTATACGTGCTCTTTCAATGAATCCTGAAGTTATTTTATTTGATGAGCCAACAAGCGCACTAGATCCTGAAATGGTAAATGAAGTACTTAATTTAATGAAAGAATTAGCTAAAGAAAATATCACCATGATTGTAGTAACTCATGAAATGGGCTTCGCAAAAGAGGTTGCGGATAGAGTTATATTTTTGGATAATGGTAAAATAATCGAAGAAAATACACCAGATGATTTTTTTAATCATCCAAAAAATGAGAGAGTAAAATCATTTCTTTCAAGTATTGTTTAACCCCCTTGGGGCTTATATGCTAAAAATAAAACACCTATAATTTTTCTTGAGGTGTTTATTTTATGCATATTCCAGAAAATTATCTATCACCATCTACATGTGGTGTATTAACTATAGCTATGGTGCCTGTGTGGGCTCATGCAGTAAAAAAAGTAAAAAATGAATTATCAAAAGAAAAGCTACCATTACTAGGTGTTGGTGCAGCCTTTAGCTTTGTAGCTATGATGTTTAATGTACCAATGATTGGTGGGACTACTGGCCATGCAACAGGTGCCGCTTTACTATCAATTCTATTAGGTCCTAATGCAGCATGTTTATGTATGAGTGCTGCCTTACTTTTACAAGCTGTTTTATTTGGCGATGGTGGCATTTTGTCATTTGGTGCAAATTGTTTTAATATGGCATTCATAATGCCCTATCTTGCCTATTTTATTTACAACTCAATCGTTAAAAATAACGCTAGTAATAAAAGGAAAATCATTGCTGGCCCTATTGCTTCGTATATCAGTTTAAATGTAGCAGCTTTATTCGCTGCCATCGAATTTGGTATTCAACCATATCTATTTAAAGACACACTAGGTAATCCAATGTATTGTCCATATGGTTTAAATATCTCTATTCCATCAATGATGGCTGGCCATTTACTTGTATTTGGTTTTATTGAAGCCATCTTTACAAGTGGTGTGCTAGGCTATGTATTAAAAACAAATCCATCTTTAATAAATGAAACAAATGATTATAAAACTTCTAAACCATTATATTATTTGCTAATGGCGCTAATAGTATTTGTACCGATTGGGCTACTTGCAAGTGGTACCGCTTGGGGTGAATGGGGAAATGAAGAACTGCAGTCAATGCTAGGCTATGTACCAAGCGGCATCTTAAACGGTTTTAGTTTAAATACCTTAATTCCTGATTATGAAATGTCTGGTTTATCTAGCGTTTTAGGCTATTATTTAAGTGCTATATTAGGTGTAGGAATTTTAATTATTGCATTCAAATTATTTACAAATAAAAAGAAGAATGTGTAATGTTACCAAGTTGGTTGATTGAAAAAGAAAATTATGAACCTATAAAAGATCGTTCTATCTTTATTGATAGAACACTTTTAAATATTGGCTCAACACTAAAAAGATTCGATTATAAAAATGTTTATAACTGCAAAGTTAATCCATCCATTACTCTATTATTTATTTTTATTACTATATTAACTATTTCTTTAACTAAGAGTAGTTTATATTTATATACAATTTTAGCGTTTATTGTAATTAGACTAGCATTGTTTGATTCAAATATTATAAACAATGTTTTAAGCAAAACTATTAAAGGCCAAATTGTGTCAATAATTATTCTATTGCCTTCTTTATTTATGGGCTACGCAAGTACTTTTATTAATATCAATTTAAAGGTATTTATTTCTTTAACTTTAATATCACTGTTTAACAGTTTATATTCAACCAGTCAAATAACCACCGCTTTTAGAAGCTTTAAAATATCTAATTTATTTATTTATATTATCGATATTACAATCAAATATATTGTCCTTTTTTCTAGAACATGTATAGAACTTTTACAATGCTTAAAATGTCGTACAATTGGTAAAATAGCCCATAAAGATAAAGCAATGACCAATTTAGCTGGTAATCTATTTGTAAAAAGCCAATACGAATCAAAAGAAATGCTAGAGGCAATGAAGTGTCGTGGCTTTACAGGTGAATATATTAATACTTCTCCTATCGCATTCACTAGATATGATTTTCTTTTTATCGTTATAATACTTATGGAGTTAATTACATTTAAAATATTATGATTAAATTAGAACATATATCTTATTCTTATAATTCCATAGTTGCTTTAAGGGATATTAATCTTACGATAAATGATGGTGAATGCCTTGTTTTAATGGGCAACAATGGTTGCGGTAAAAGCACCCTACTTAAAATTATTAATGGCTTAATATTCCCAGATAGTGGAACATATTATTTAGATAATACAAAAATAGATAAAAAATATTTAGATAATAATCAAAATGTAAAAGTGTTTCATCAAAAGATTGGCTTTATATTTCAAAACGCTGATGCCCAATTATTTTGCCCAAATGTCTATGAAGAAGTAGCCTTTGGACCAAGTCAAATGAATCTATCTAAACAAGAAGTGGATAAAAGAGTTGATGATGTCTTAAAACTATTAGAAATAGAGCATCTAAAACAAAGAAGCACCTATGAATTATCAGGTGGTGAAAAAAGAAAAGTTACTATCGCTTGTGTATTATCTTGTAATCCTGATGTTTTAGTATTAGATGAACCTATCGCCTCTCTTGATAAAAAATCACAAGAATTTTTGCTTAATCTATTAAAAGAAATTAGAAAAAGTTCAAAAACAATGGTTATTTCTACCCACGATGAAGCATTCGCTAAAAAAATTGGCGATAGAATTATTTGTATAAATGATAATCATGAAATCGAGGTAACATCATGAAAGTAGCAATTATTTATTATTCAAGATCTGGTATAACCGAAAGTATTGCCAAAAAGATACAAACAAAAACTAATGGCGATTTAATTAAGATTGAACCAAATAAAACATATGGCAATTATTTAACTTCTGTTTTTCAAGTAGCAGGAGAAAAAATTACAAACAATATGGCTAAGGCGACAAATGAAATATTAGACTTTACAAATTATGATGTAGTATTTGTTGGCTTCCCTGTTTGGTATCACACAATGCCAATATTCATGCAAGAATATCTAAAGAAATGCAATCTTAAAAATAAGCGTGTTATTCCCTTTGTGACAGCTAGTGGTAATGGTAAAGATAGTTCTTATAAAACAATCAAGAATTTGTTACCAGACTGTAATATAACGGATTATTTTTATACTAGCAAACTTAAAAAGACCGATGAAGATAAGTGGCTAGAAAATATTAAATTATAGTTTCCATGTAAAAAGCAGTTTTAATAAGCTGCTTTTTTAATTAGTTAATGCATTTTCAACAAGTGGTCTTTTAAACTTTACAAGTCCTGTTTTATTTAAAGCTACCATCAAAGCTGGAATGAGTGTTAATTGAACAATAATGCCAGGAATTGCATTTAAAAAGGCACCCGCAATAAAAGCACTCCAGGTAAAAGAATTTCCTTTTATACCTAGCAATACAACTTCAGCAATTCCCCATACAACTCGTCCTGCTAACATAGAGATAATCATTGATTTATATAGAGCAATAATACATTGCCATTTTGAATTGTTATAAATTAATCCAGAAATAGCACCATAGGTTGCTAGTTCAAAGCACATAGCTATAGCCACTGGATAAATTGGTGGCATGCCAAACAATAAAGAACGAAGTATTGGCAAGATTGCACCAACTATTAACCCATATTGCCATCCACATATAAGACCACACAAAAATACCGGAATATGCATCGGTAGTAACATACTACCAATTTGAGGAATGTTTCCCGTTATCATTGGTAAAACCATACCAATAGCTATAAACATAGCCGAAAGTGTTAAATTTATAATTTGTTTCTTCATCTAATTTTTCCTTAATATTTTATCTTTTAATACCAAATACTTTATCTAGTTCTATGGCAATTTCATCAATACTAATAGGTTTGACTATATGGCCATTCATACCGACTTCCAAAGATTTTTTCTTATCATCTTCAAATGCATTAGCCGTCATCGCTACTATTGGAATATTAGCTTTCTTATTATCAGGAAGTGTTCTAATTTCCCTTGTAGCCGTATAGCCGTCCATTCTAGGCATTTGAATGTCCATTAAAATTAAATCATATTTATCTGCCGCTTCTTTATTGATAGTGGCAACCGCAATATCACCATCTTCTACACTATCAACTACAAGTCCTGTTTCACTTAAAATTGCACAAGCGATTTCCCTATTTAATTCATTATCCTCAACTAGCAAAACACGTCTTCCACTATAGTCATAGTGTTTCTTTTCAGCCTTTATAGGCACATTTAATTCACTACTTGTTAAAGCATTTCTTAATTCCGACATAAATAAAGGCTTAGATACAAAAGCAGTTACTCCAGCTTGCCTTGCCTCGGTTTCAAAATCCGTCCAATCATATGCTGTAAGAATAATAATTGGAACCTCTTCACTAATTACCTTTCTTATCCTTCTTATTGTCTCGATACCATTGATATCAGGCATTAAATAATCAATAATAAATACTTTATATTCATCCTTTAAATCGCTAGCGTCTTGTGCACGAATGATCGCTTCCCTTCCAGAACTTGTCCAATCTGGACGCATTTTAATTTCTCTTAACATCTTACAAACGCTACGACAAGTATTAATATCATCATCTACAACAAGTACTCTAGCGCCTAATAAGTCTTCAATTGGTGTAAATTTAATTGGCTCATCAGTTAGCTTTAAATTTAAAGTAACGGTAAATTTAGAACCTTTACCCACTTCGCTTTCAACTTCAATGTTTCCGCCCATCATATCAACAACGATATTTTTAGTAATAGCCATGCCTAATCCAGATCCTTGAACGCCACTTACCGTACTAGAATATTCTCTAGAAAAAGTATCAAAGATATGGTCAATAAATTCTTTAGACATGCCAATACCATTATCTTTTACCGAAAATTCATAAGTCGTATAGCCTTTTATACTACAAGGCTTTTCAGCTAAACGGATAATAATATCACCACCCGGTTTAGTAAACTTTATGGCATTGCCAACAATATTGATAAGCACTTGATTTAAGCGTAGCTTATCAGTAATAACATCTTCATGTTCAACATCTAATGCATCAATATATAGATTTTGATTCTTGGCATTCACAAGACCTTGAATCATTGTCCTTAAATCATGTAAAACATCAGGAATATGAACTGGTCTTTCATCAAGTTTAACTGCACCACTTTCAATCCTGCTCATATCCAAAATATCATTAATTAAACTTAGTAAGTGTGAACTTGAAGTACTTATTTTCTTTAAATAATCTTGTACCTGAGTTGTATTATCAATATGTGTTTGAGCAAGCGCAGTAAAACCAATAATCGCATTCATTGGTGTTCTAATATCATGAGACATACTATTTAAGAAAGTAGACTTGGCTCTATTAGCCTGTTTAGCACCAGCTAAAGCTAAAGATAATTGTTCTTGTTGTTTCTTTTCTTTTTCAATTATTTCATCAATTGAACGGAAAGCCCACATTACCTCATAACTATTTTCATCTTGATAGTATGGAACAACTCTTACCTCAAAATATTCATGATTAGCTTTATTAGGCTTTACTTTATGTCTTGATATAAACATCTCATTATCTTTAAAGTAATTGATTAAATAGTCTTTATTAAATGTTTCTTTATAATCAAGAACGCTATCTTTGATAATTATGTTGTCATATGAATAATTAATCCAATCAGAAAAAGAAGTCGTGTGTTCTTTATCTTTATAGAAATGAGAAGTTTCCTTCATTTTCATGGCATTCATTGTATCTTTTAATAAATCACATGAAAATACCGCAGTATAGTCTTTAGATAATGCCTCAAGCCTTTCTTGTTGCATAAGCTCTTTGCACTTTTCATCAGTAAAGTCACGTGCAACATAAAGAACTTCTTTTACATCACCTTTTTCATCCCTGCTTTTTACAATAAAACGAGCTTGTATCCATCTATTCCATGGGCTTTTATATTCATCAACAATTGTATTAATATTCTTTAGACGCTCTTTTAAAGTATCAAAATTAAGAAACTCACGCATATGTTCCTTATACTTTTCACCAATAAAAGAATTAATGACATCATCTTTGGCATCATCAATATTACCGATAGTCTTAATCGTATTGTTCATCATCGGAACGCTAGTTAATACTTCATATTCATGACTATCTACATCAGCCTTAAAGATTGTTGAATAAATAGTTGAAAGAGCACCGATAACCTCATTATGCTTTTTTAATTCTCTTTGATAAGCCTCATCCTTTTCTCTTTCTTTCTTTTCTCTAGCAAGATGTTCCTCAATGATACTATCTATTACCTGAAAACCAACAATTACGTTATTTTTATCATCTAATTTTCTTACCGTAAATTGATAATTATGATATTGATTATCATTATCAAGACTACGATAGTTACCAACGCATTCATCGTGACCTTTTAAGAATTCTTCAATATAGTTACTATTTAAAATGCTATGTATTCTATCCCTATCTTCTTTATGAACTTTATTATTAAGCCAATATTCAATAACATCATCATAATGAAAGTTCTTTTTGTCGATAGTATTAAAAATAGCGATATCATCTGCTAATTTAAGTACTTTGGCAGATTTTCTATCTAAATTCGCAATAAAAACATTTTTGAAGTTATAAGAAAGTGAATTAAAAATAGCTAGCTGTTCTTCCAATTCTCTTTGGTGAGCTAATTCCATCTCTCTTTCTTTTCTTTCGATTTCCTCATGTTCAGCAATTATCTTATCAATATTTTGAAAGCCAGCGATAACCTTACCATTACCATTTATTTTCTTTAGATTAAATTGATAATTATAAACCTTGCCATCTATCAGCATTCTATAATTACCAGTAAACTCATCGCCTTTACTAAATACTTCTTTTAAATTATCAACACTCAAGGCTTTTTTAAGCATATCCTTGTCATCTGGATGAATCATATCACTTATCCATGCGTTCAAAATAGTTTCGTAAGGAAATTCTTGATCTAAAAGTTCATCTAAACGGCTATCTTTAAATTCATCAATGAATTTTAAAACATTAGCAGTCCCCTTATTTAAATCTAATAAATAAACATTTTTATAGTTGCTAGATAAGGCATCAAAAGCACTTTGATACTTACTATCCTCAATCACTTCTACGGCAAAAATCACATGAAAAAGATTGCCAAATTCATCTTCATCTTCTTTCATAAAATGAAGTTTACAAAGGCCAGCAATTCTTCCTTCAAAATTGATAGAAATATGTTTTTTATTATGCAGTCTTCTATCAAGGGTATTAATATCTAAAAACTTGATTGCTGATAAATAATATTCTTCTTTAGCTAAGCCCTTAATAATACTCTTAACATTTTCATCAAATCTATTTGAATTAGGAATTGTATATTTTAAGATTGCATCGGTTGTCTTAATAGTGGAATAGGTATTGTTTTTAACATTTACTCGATGCATTGAAAGATAGACATCAGATAGTGCATTATAGGCACTTAATAAGCCTTCTTTTCGATTTTCTTTTTGAATTGAAATAATATTTTCGACATTTCTAAAACCCACTACTATTTTTAATGGTTCACCAACTTTAGAAATACGGGTATAAAGTCCATTACAATGTTCTATCTTATCATCTTTAATAACACGATAATTTATTTCTAATTTAGCTTGGCCATTTGAAAAGCTTTTAATCAAATTAGCTGGTAAAACCGTTTTTAAAAAGTTTTCTCTATCATCTTTATAAACACGATTATTTGCATATGTTGTAAGCATCTTGGAATAAGTAAAATTGCTCTGTTTCTCTTTAATACCATCGGTTATATAACCATCTAGTTTTATAACCATCCCTGTATCTTTTTCTGGTTCTATTACATATACATTTAGGTAATCTAAAGTAAGAGATGTAATCATTTCAATGTAATCATTCATGATTAAAAGCCTCCTTGAATAGTAGTGTTGTCAAATTTATCCCCATTTAATAATCTAATTATAAAATTATTTAGTGTTTAAAAAAATAAAAATTAATCATTTAAAGCTATCTTACTTTCGTTTTACAAAAATATCTTTTTTACATATGATTAATCATTTTCTATAACATTACCAAATTCATCTTTTAGAATAAATTTAATTGGCTTACCATTATAGCTAAGTCCTGATTTAAGAGCTTGCTGATGAGCTAAACTTTTATCAAGTATATAAGTTCTACCATCTTTTATAAATTTATTACCAGTACCACAAAAATTAAAAGAAACATCGTACTTTTTACATTCATCAGATAATTGTTTTACCCAGCCATAATTACAAGGTCTAGAACAAGCATAGTTTTCGCCATCACATATTACTTGTTTTATTTGGCCACTTTTTAAATATTTTTCAATTGTTATAGGACCTATTAAAGGTGCACACATTATCCCCTTATGTTTAAAAGGTAAATCAAGCATGACAGGAATTCTCTCATCCGCTCTACTTTGATTTTCACATGATACATTTAACATGACATTTTCATAAGCCTTACCCCAATCACTAGGCAAACAATATTTAACTCTTTCTATTCTTTTGGTTAATAAAAAGAATTTAACATCACTACGTTTTCTAATAATTTCCCATGCTTTTTCTCGCCAATTATCCGCTTCTTCAAGAAAGAAATCAGAAGTCATACAAACTCTAAGCATTTCCCCACTTTTTACTTTATAGCTACCATCTCTATTTTTAGATAAAGGATAATTAAAACCAACTTTCGTTTTGTAAATATTACCACCATATTTATCATTTAAGGAGTCAAGATAATACATATAGCAATTTAAACAACCTTCCGAGCATTTCTTACAACCATGCCAAGGATTCCAAATATCACGCATATCTTACCTCAACAAACAAGTTCTAATAAAATCATTTACTTCTATCCCGTTTTCAAGGTATCTTAAAAGAATATTTGCACATGCTCTGCTATCACTTAGGGCATTATGATGATCAATATCTAAATCATAAAACTCACATAAAGCATCTAATTTATGACTTATACCTGGTAATAAACATTTTCCCATCTTAACTGTGCAAGCATAATGAAAATAAGGTTTCCAATCTATTTGATAATCAATTAAGCATTTCTTTAACACATTCATATCAAAAGATGCATTATGCGCAATTAATAAGCCACTATTAAGTAACGGTTCAATGCTAGGCCAAAGCGTTAAAAAGTTTGGTGCATCACTTACTAGTTCTTCATCAATACCTGTAAGTCTTACATTAAAGCTATCAAAATAAGTATCAGGATTAACTAAAGAATAAAATTCATCAACAATCTTTTCATCTTCTATAATACATATACCAATAGAACTTATTCTATTATTTAAACGATTTGGTGTTTCTACATCTATCAGGTATCCAAATTCCTTAGGGGAATAGACTTTAGGGGATAGTGATGTGCGTGC
>CAVFKJ010000037.1:0-9854 GCA_963623125.1 Clostridium sp. CAG:217 | reverse complement strand
CCTATATTTGTGATTATAAAACTTGTGAAAAAATAGGCAATCGTTTTATAATCAAAGAAACAATAATATACAAAGTGTTACCTTTTTTATGAATAAGAAATATTTAGAAGTAGAAAATTTATTAGTTAAGGCCTATTATAAACTACTTGATATAGAAAACTATCAAGATATAACGGTTACACAAGTTTGCCAATATAGTGATGTATCACGTAAGTCTTATTATAATCATTTCAAGAGTAATGATGAGATTTTAGAATTGATTATGAAAACTAAGGGAAAAGAATTTCAAGATTATTGCGATAAAGAAAATAGTGTAATTAATAAAGAAGATCTTACTTATGAAGAATACTATTTAGCTTATAAGCGTTTCTTTGATTTTTGGTTTACAAAAGAAAATAAGAAATTTATCAAAACAATGGTTAAACAAGACTTGTTATACAGGTTTTCTAATTATATTAATTATCAAGAGTTTTCTTGCGTTAAATATGATTTACAAGAATTTAAAGGTGATGAATTGTTAAAAGAATATTATCCGCATCTTGCGAATGCAATCTTGTTAAAGGTATTAGAGCATTTATCTGCAAGAAGTTTTAAAGAAAATAGCGATGATCTTGCAAGTATTATGATGAGTTCTAATGAGATATTTTCTAAACATAAATTAAAGTGATTAATAAAAACAGTATGTTCATATATTGAGCATACCGCAACAATTTATACTTGCATCTTATCTATTGAATCTATAGCATAGAGCGGCAAATTGATAAGTTGGTCTTGCTTTTTGTAATCCGCCATAGAAGTTCTAATTGCTAGTTCTGGTGCGTATTTTTCACAATATGTTTTTAAGCTTTTAGCCTTTAGATTTGTTTCGGCTTTTACTTCAATAGGAATAATTTTATTGTTTAAATCAACCACAAAGTCTACTTCACAACTTCCTCTGTCGTTTGTAAAGTAGTGTATGTCTAAATCATCAATAGTTTTTAGTTGTTGACATACATATTGTTCAGTTAAGGCACCTTTAAATTCTATAAATAGTTTATTACCTTCTAATAGTGTTTGTTGGCTTAAGCCAACCATACATCCCAGTAGTCCTATATCTAAAATAAATAATTTAAAAGCTTTTAAATCTTCATACGCACATAATGGAACTCCGGCTCCATTTACGCGAGTTATTTTATGAATTAGACCACAATCAACTAGCCACATAATGGCTACTTCATAATCCTTGGCTCTAGCTCCTTCTTTTAATAGTCCATAAATAAATTTCTTATTTTCCTTTGATAATTGTGAAGGAATATTGTTCCATATCATTCTAATTTTAGGTACTACTTCAAGTGGTGCATGCTTAGAAAAATCTTGTTGGTAAGCCGAAAGGATTTGTTTTTGAATTCTACGAACCTCATTATAATCTTTGTTTTCAATAAAGCTTTCAACAGCTTCAGGCATACCGCCTACAAAATAATATTGTTTTAAAGCGTCGATATAGACTTGCTTAAAGGTGCTAATAGTATCAAAGTCATTGTTATCTAAAAGCTTTGTATATTGTTCATTCTGGGTTGAAATTAAGAATTCTTTAAAAGAAAGCGGATATAGCTTTAAAAAATCAACTTTTCCTACCGGGAAAGATGTATTTTCATGCAAAGCTATTCCTAGTAGTGATCCAGCACAAATGATATGATATTGCGGTGCGTTTTCATAAAAATACTTTAAACAAGAAAGAGCTCTTGGTACTTCTTGTATTTCATCAAATATCAACAATGTTTTTTCAGAATTAATTTTATGGCCAACATATACTTCTAGTCCCATAATAATTCTTCGAACATTTAAGTCCGATGAGAATAGTTCTTCCATAATAGAATTAGAGTCGAAATTGATATAAACGACATTTTCATATGCTTGTTTACCAAATTCTTTCATTAACCAAGTTTTACCTACTTGACGGGCTCCTTCAATGATTAAAGGTTTTCTATTTTTGCTTTCTTTCCACTTATATAGCTTTTCTATTGCGATTCTATACATAATAACACCTTCTTTTATTAAATTATAACAAAAATTACAACGAAAAAGTGTTGTATATCTACACTTTTTACAACGAATAAATGTAGTGTAACAACACTTTTTACAACGAATAGTAATAAAAAAAGTAAGGTGTTGACCTTACTTTGAGATAACTTGTCCTTTTGAAACGGTATCTGCTTCAATAAATTCGTATGTCTTATTTTCGACAGGTTCGCTGATTATAAGCATGGTAGTAACTGGATTAGTAGCTTTTACTTTAGTTAAGTCTACTTTAATTACTGGCTCACCAGCTTTAACTTTATCACCTTGTTTCTTTAAAGCTGTAAAGCCTTCACCATTTAAGTTAACTGTATCGATGCCAATATGAACTAGATAGCCAGTTTTATCTTTTCCTCTTACCGCAAAGGCGTGTTTTGTTGGGAATAAGACTTCAATAGTACCCGACACAGGTGATACGATTTCGCCATCACTTGGTTCAATTGCGAATGTTTTGCCAAGTGTTTCTGTAGCGAACATTTCATCTTTTATATCACTGTTTTTTACATGACTTCCATCACATACTGCAACAATGCCTTCATCTTCTTGATTGTTGAATAATTTACCAAATAAACCCATTTAGATTTCCTCCAAATTTATTATACTAGTCTATATACTTAATTTTGAATCAGAATTTGCTACCACGGACCATCATTAGGGCATAGCCTAATAAATTTTGGCCCTTCCATTTGCTTATATCAAAACGCTTTTCATCTTTCAAAGAAAGGCCAATGCCCCAAATACGATCATATACTGCACATTCACATAATATGGCATCCCCGGTATCTAGCAATTTTTTTCTTAAATCATCATTTTGTCTAAATTTTTCAAGAAGTCCATTATAAATTACTATTTGTCTTATGCCATTCCATAGACTTTCATTATAGTTTGTCACTTCCCTACCTAATTGTTTTATTTTAGCTACATCATTTGTTTTAAGAATCTTATTAGCTACTTCTTCATCTTGCATATAAATAGCCTTGTTATACATCATATATTGTTCTATAGAAGAAAACTTAATGTTGTCGATAGTAAAGTCACTTAAATACCAATTACTTAAATAACCATTTTCTTCATCTGGATTATGAAAACAAATTATATTCATACAATCCCCTCCTTCTTATCTCTATTATAAATGCTTAAACTGATTATTTCTTGTTCAAGCTTAACGTTATTATCTAGCATATAGCTAATGCATTCTTTATATTCTTCATCTTCTTTTAGAGCTTTTAAACGTTTGATATCGGATTCTGTTAAATCCTTTAAATAAGGCTTATTATTTTCTAAATCTAACTTAGACATATGAAATAACTTAAAGTGTTTATTTGTTTGTTTACATAGATTCTTAACAATCCAAAAGCCACCGGCATCGATATCACCAAAGTGTAAATATTCTTTATCTTTATTGTCATCTATTAACTTTTTAATAAAAGTAATTTGTGGTTTATTGGCAAAGCCTCCTAGATAGATATAACAATCATCTTGATTCATTCTTAAAAAAGAAGTCTTATTTTCAATAGTCATTACCCTATTGTTTTTTACAATTATCTTATCTATCTTTTCGATATCTTTAATAGAAAAGGCTACACCACCATTTAATCCTTCAATATCTAATTGCTTATGATTAAAACAAATTATAACCTTCCCTTTTATACAAATATCTTGGTCACTATCGTAGACATTGAAGCGTGTAAGTAAGTTTTCATCTTCATATACTTCTTCACCAATAGAATTAAAGTATTTAGCTAATATTGTACAAACTTGATTTTTTCTATTTTTTTCAAAGTATTTCGAATCTTTAAAAATTAAAATAGAAGCTTCTCTTAGGTACATGAAACTATGATTATTTTCTAAAAAAGATAGTGTTTTTAAGATATCTTCTTCTTTTAAATAGTCTAGTTCAATAGAACTATTTAACATTCTATCTTTTAAGTCTTCTTTATAATAATCTACTATATTACCTTTATATTCTTTTAAAAGATTATTTAAATCATCCACAATAAAGCTTCTTGGAGTTATAGCTAGCTTATCTTTGGCATGGTTTTCTAATTCATTAACATTATCTTCAACTAGATATATCTTTTCATAATCATTTGAATACTTTAGTTTTGTGGTAGTGATGAAATGTTGTTTCTCTAAGTTGTTTATAGCTTTATCAACCAATTCTTTCTCGCTTATGTCCACATTATAGTCATCATAGTTTTTTAGTATCTTTTTGACATTTAAATCAATTCTTCGCTTAATTAATAAGTCTTTATGATTAGATTTACGCTTATAGTATTTCTTTAATAGACTTTTTACTATCTTACTTTCATACTCCATGGAATTTAACTACTCCTAGGGTCATATTAGACTTATTTATCTTTTTGATTGGAATGATAGTATCACATTCTCTTCCAATAGAGTCTAGCTTATTTGGCGGTGCACAAAAGATTACTTGGAAGTCTTGTGATTTAAAGAAGTCCAACATAATCTTAATATTCTTGTCGCTCATTTTTTCAAATGGTTCATCTATAAATACTAGTCTAGTTGAATTTACTCTGGCATTATAGATGATGGCTAAGGCAGCTGAAAGAATAATGGTATATGGGATTTGGGTACCAGCACCAGAATTATAGCCAGCTAGTCTAGATAGTCTAGAATCATGTTCCTCAGCGTTATTTACGATTACTTCATATTCCATGTAGTTACGATAATCAGCGAAGTTATTTAACATTTCATCATTGTTTTTGGCAATAATACGATTGATGATATCTTTGATTTCTTCTTCTCTTTTTTCCGCTTCTTTTTCATCATAACCTACTGTTGAAGTAAGCTTAATTTGATCTTCAAAAATAGAATTAGTTTTCTTTAGGTAGTCAGCGTAATCTAAAATTCTAGCGTAGTCACTAGAACCAGATACATTCTTTACTTCAAATTGATAAGTGGTTGAGAAAGCTAGTTTTCTAAGTTGTTTATTTATTTCTTTGATGTCATTAAGCGCATCATCGACATTGGCTTTTATCTTTAAAACAAACTCATTTTTAAAGATTTTTTCATATTGTCTTGTTTGTTGTCTTAACTTATCTTTGATTTCCTCTAAATTATCAACCTGTAGTCTATTTTTACGGCTTCGATATAGCGCCTCATATTCAAGTCCTGTAGGAATTTGTTCCTCATTTTTTCTTCCAGCATTATAAGTAGATTGAAAAGAAATTAGTTCATTATTACAACGATTTCTTTCACTCTCATTCCTTTTTCTGGTTTCATAAATCATAACATCGCCAAGTTCTTTTTTGCCATTTATAAATAGGTCATACTCTTTCTTGGCATCATTTGATTCATTTGGATTGGTGTTGTTAAAGAGTTCTAATTTATCATTACAAACTTTTATTTTGTTGTTTAAATCAATGTTTGTTTTACTTAAAACATCATCTTCACTCTCTAGTCGATATTTAGTTTCATTATGGGTTTTAATTAAACTATTTAAGCTACTTAGTTTCTTTTCTATTTCACTTATTCTTTCTACTAAAAGTAGATATTCATTATTATTTTGTAAGGCTTCCTTTAGTTTACTTATTCTTAGCTTACATTCTTCAATTTCAAATAAAACCTTAGAATATTTATTGTTGGCATCTAAGTCATATGTTTTATTTAATTGTTCAATCATTAGTTTAGTAGAAGCTAGTTTACTACTTACTGCGTTGATGTTTTCAATTGTCTCTATTTCTATTTTCTCCAAAGATTTTCTTTGTTTAAGAGCTCTATCTTTATTTAATTTAATCGCATCTTCACCAAGACAATAGCTATCAATCTTTTTAAAGTTTAAGTAAGATACGCTCATGTTTCTACTTATCTTACCTTCTTTAGAAAGGGCATTTTCATAGTTTGCCACCTCATCTAGGCTAACACCATGTATCCTACCTAGCCAATAGGCAAAGTACTTTTTGGCTATTTCATTTTTAATATCTAATTGATGCAACAAAGAGTCATCAACGATGTCAAATTTTTTCTTTGAAAGAAGTTTAGTATTAACCAATTCAACATATTTATAGTTTGACTGGTCCATTACTTTGTTGGCAATATCGAAGTATTCTTCTTCTACTAGAATACTATAACGATGGATGCCTAAGAAGGATTCAATAGCGTTGCGCCATCCTTCATCTTTTAGCTCTACAACTAGTGAAAAGGAGAATTTAGCTTCTGTTTGAATGTTTAATTCCTTAAACTTATTGTTTATTTCTTTGATTAGATTCCTTTGATTTTCTACTTTAGAATAATCAGGTAGATTACGATCATAGTTTCTTATAGCCGCGTCAATATCACTTATTTGTTTCCTAGTATCTTGTAAAGAATCCTCTTGTTTTCTTTTATCATAGATTAAAGTATCATGTAGCTTATTTACTTCTTCTTTAAAGTTGTATAAAGCACTAGTTTTAGTTAAATAGCTTATATCTTTATCGGTAAAATCAAGTAACTTGTTTTCTTTGTTGATTCTTGTAAGATAGTTTCTTATATCATTATTTAATTGTTCTAATTTATTAATTTCTTTTTTTAGAACATTACTATCTTCAAGTAGTTTATTAAGCTTATCTTGTTCATCCTTGATAGCCTTACTACCATCAACCTCATCAAGTTGTCTATTGGCGTTATTTAGTTCTCTATTTTTATCTTCCTTGTCTTTTTCTTCAGTATTTAATAAAGAAGATAGTCTTTCTATTTCAATCTTATTTTCATTTAGTTTCCTTAGATTGTAATCTAAATTTTTGCTACAAGATAATAATTCTTTGTATTCTTTTTTAATGTCATCTTTGATTAAACGGGAATTAACTTTATTGTAGTCATTATAGGCTTCTAGTATTTTATCTAGGTCGCTTATTTCTTTTTCAATTATTTCAAAAGAAGCAGTTATTTCATCGATGCTATCTTTAGCTTCTTTTAGTTTACTTAGTTTGATATTTTTATCTTCTAGTACTGATTCTTTAATAAATTGTTGTATCTTGGCCTCTGGATTATAGGTCATAATACTCTTTAATTTTCTTTGGTAGGTAGTAATAGACTTACCCTGTAGTTTTAGGCCAGTCATGGTCATAAATTTTACAATGCCATCACTTTTAGGAAGTAGTTCGGCTTTATTGGTGTCTCTAAAGGCTTTTGAGCTTAAGACATATTTTTTATTATCTTTGATTTCAAAGAAACTAATATCTTTTAAGGTTTTATTATCAAGGGCATACCAAAAATTATCGGTATTATCACTTGAATTGGTTTCGATGATAACACCTAGTACAAAGTTTGTATCATAGAGTTCGTTATGATATTCCATGGCTATATGGGTATAGATGTTGGGATATTCACTTGATGGTCTAGCGTATTCTTTTTTATCGGGGTCAGTTAGACATCTTGCATAAGAGCTAATGGTTCTTTTACCCTGTCCTACTCGGGTAGCGGAGGTAGCTTTATTAAAGTCGGTGTCGCCTATAAAGCAATACTTTATGGCATCTAGTACAGTTGATTTACCACATTCATTTTCACCGGTTATTAAAGATAGGTTACTTCCGATGGGAATAGTCTTATCAATAAAGCCATACCAGTTTAATAGATAGACTTGTTTTAGTACTATTTTACTCATCTTCTTCCTCCTCCAGCTCTTTTAGTTCGTTTTTCATTTCTTTTATAACATTAACAAATTGTTCCTTATTTAGGGCAAATTGTAATGTTGGATATAGGGTGATAATGGTATCAGCCTTAAATTCTTTTTCACTATAGTTTATTAAAGAATATTTCTTGAAAAGGTCTAGGGCATCTTTTAATTCTTTGGGTGACATAGTAATAGAATATTGTTTTTGCATATCAATGATTTCACCAAATTCAATATAGGTTTCTTCACTTTTGCCAAAGCGTTCTAAAAATAGTAGCCATAGTACAAATAGCGTAAGTATTTGATTGTTAGTAAACTTTTGATGATTTATCTTTTTAAAGCCTGGTATTTCTAAATCACTTTCATTTTGAATTAACATGGCATATTTAAATTTGTCATCAACAACAATGTCGTATCCCATTACTTTTAGATAATTGGAAACGTTGACAAGATTTGATGAATAACAAAGATAGTCATATAAGATGGGGTCTTTTTCGGCAATAATAAAGGTAGAGTCTAATAGTTTTCTGATGCTTTTTTTAAAGTTTAGGGCATCTTCATCAATTAGCTTATCTAAGAAATCATAGTATCCCATTATCTTTTCCTCCTTATTGTCATATTGGAGATATCACCTATACCAGTTTTTTCTAGAGTATCTTGCATAGCTACCTCATAGTTAAATTCTTTTTCACTTGAATAGATAAAGGCCGATATAAACATGAGGGCTTCTTGTTTATTTTGAATGTCTTTACTTTTAATGAAACTGAGATTATTGTCTTTGAATAATTTATCAAAGTATTCATTTACTTTTTCTAGTGAATAGTGGTTGATAGAGTTTTCTAATAATTCATTAGTTATTCTATTTCTTTCTTCTTCGCTAATATCTTCAAGCTTAATTTCAACTAGTGTATTATTTTTACTATTGCGTCTTATTCTTTGATAAGATCTTCTGGAAATGTATTTTTGACTGTTAATATTTAAACAATCTCTTAGTTTATCAATGATGATATTTTTATCATTGGTATTACTTTCTTTTAAAGTGGTTAAAAGATAATCAATCGATGATTGTAGGTTTACACCATTACTTGTGATTAGTCTAAGTCGCATTTTAGCTAGACGATAGTATTTATTGAAGCTATCATCTATCATGTCCATACTATCGGGGTATTCTTTAGTGATATAGTAGAACATTTCATCAAGATATTTATTTAGGATATCTCTTGCCTCTTCTTTATTTATGTCCATTTTTTCAGCATATTCATTTATAGCTTTATCAAATAATGCATCACTTTTAAATCTTCTTAGATAGTCAGCTATTTCTTTTAGGATGGTGGGAATAAGTCCATCATTTTTCATGAAGAAATAGTCATTAAATAGTTTCTCTAGGTGTTGATCTCCTAGTAAATACTTGCCCATACTTGATAGGTCATTTATTTCGGTAATATGGCTTAATACTTTGCTTACATCTTCTTTTAAGTCTAGTATTTCATTTTTTAGTTCCGCTTCATCATCCATTAAAGGACTAATAATTGAAGAATAGGGTCTATCTTTTCTGGGTGAGTTTTCACTATAGGCACTTTGTAGGATTTCGTACATTGATAGTATTCTATTGGAGATTGAGGCATCACTTTTACGATTATTAAGTCTATTTAAAAAGTCGATTATCTTACGACATGATGAAGTAATATTAGTGATATATTCACCATTTCGACCAAGCTCTGGTTTAGTAAGCCAGCCACATTCTCTGAATTTGCGGATTATTTTAGCTGAGTCTTTTTCATCATAGGAAAATTCCATGTCATCATTTTCAACATGGTATTGTTTATTGATTAGATATAGTTCTAGCCTATCTCTTAAATCATTTTCATAGAGTACTGGACATGTTTTAGCATATTCGATTAGTTCACTTATGCATTCAAAATAGATCCTTTTATTGATACCAGTAAGAGGATTGAAGAATTTTTCGTTTTTTATGTTGTCAAATATGTCCATAAAGCTTATTTAAATTATACAATAGTATCGTAGTAGCAATACTACGGGCGTGTCATTTTACTTTTTGAGTAATTCTTGCAAGGCATGCCCTTCTTTGTAAATATAAGCTAACTTGTGTGGAGTAATGCTAGGCTGACTGTGTCAGTAAGACTATTGTCGATATGCCCTTGCACCTGGGGTTAGCTTATTTTTT
>CAVFKJ010000036.1:0-7727 GCA_963623125.1 Clostridium sp. CAG:217 | reverse complement strand
AGCCAGTATATTCGTTAGTATAAGTGCCAGTAGAATTGGAAAAGTACTTATTCATGCTTAAAACCGAGCTATTATCTGATTTAATATTATTAAAATCAATTGCACTAATTTGTCTTTTAATATCAACCTTTTCTTCTTCTACAGTTTCTTCTAAAGCAGGCACATCTTCAAGTTCTTCACTAGATGAGCCACCTTTAAATATTTCAATAACTAAAGAAGGTGCTACACCAAAATACTCAATATTTTGTTTATTATTAAATTTATTAAAATACAAATCATATGTCGTAGTATTTAAAGAGACAAGGAATAAAAAATAAGATAGGACTAAAGCTACAAAACTTAAGACATTAATGTCTTTTTCTATCTTCTTGGTTATAAATAAGCCAACTATGAAAGGAACAATTATTAAGATAATATTTAAAATATTACTCTTTAATACCGACATCGTGGTGTTGGCAAAAGCACCTGTCGTAAAGTTGCTATACATATTAAGAACACTTAAAGAAATGTTAACGTTAAAAGTTTTCTTTACAATAAGAGCTCCCCCATAATAGAAACACAAGATGAAGTTAAAAATATTAAATAGAAAACGATTAACTTTTTTTGGAATAAAGTTAGATATCGTGCCAAGCGCAATACCCAAATTTATTGAAATAAACAATAAAGAAAGAACATTACTAGTAATACTAATTCCTTGTAATATCCTAAACAGCAATTCTTCGTAAACGATAAAAAATATATAAAAAATAATATTAAGCATGCCTAATATTATAAGTCCAAAAGAAAATAAAAAACATCTAATTAAAGATGTTCAGTTTTCGCTTATAAGTTTGTCGTATTCGCTATCCTTAAGATATTCATCAAATAGCTCTCTAAACTTGTCTTCTTTTCTTATTTCAATCTCATATGTATGAGCATCCATATTCTTATCATATAAGGCTATAGTAGATAAAGAAATATTAGAACAATGGTCAGATACTCTTTCATAATTATTCAAGATATCATTAAAGACATAACTACTTTCAATATTGCAACCACCCTTTTGTAGTCGATTAATATGATTTTCTCTTAATTGATCAGTTATTTTATCTACAACTTGTTCCATAGGTTGAACATTATAAGATGTTTCAACATCATTAGTAATAAAGCTATCAACCGCCATTGTAGAAACCTTTTTAATAGCTTCTTTAAAAATTGCTAGTTCATTCTTGCCATAATCAGAAAAAACAATTTTCTCTTCATTTATCTTTTGAGCAATTTGGGCAATATTTAGGGCATGATCACTAATTCTTTCAAAATCACCAACGCTATGTAAATAACGGCCAACAATTCTAGATTGATAACCATTTAAAGATCTAGCCGCCATCTTAGTTAAATAAGTATTTATCTTATCTTCATACTCATCAATAATCTCTTCTTGTTTTTCGATGGCGTCAAATTCTTTCTCATCATAATTGCCAATCAAATTAAGCGCATCAAACAATATATTTAAAGTCTTATTGGCCATCGCATTAATCGCATTAGAAACATTTTCAACAGCCAAAGGTGGATATTGTAAGAAACGTTCTTCAAGCTTATTAATTTCTTCCATTTGTTCGCTTGTTGTATCATCATTTTTAACCATCTTATTAACAATTTTCTCAATCACCTTAATAAATGGATACAAGATTACAATCATAGCCACTCTTAATAAAGTATTAGTCAAAGCAACCGAAACCGGATTAACAATCATATTGAATTGTTCCTTGAAAATAGCTGATACTATTGAATAAATAATCATGACAATAATACCGCCAAAAGTATCAATTACAAGATATGAGTAAGCCGCTTTTTTAGCCTCTGATATCGCGCCTATTGAAGAAATAATAACCGGTAAAGATGCTCCAATAGCTACACCAATCATAATTGGAACTGCTGTATTTAAAGTTATAACGCCCGTAGTAGAAAGAGCTTGTATTATACCAATGGCAGCTGATGCACTTTGGACAACCGCTGTAAATAGTAAACCAAAGCCGATTCCTAAGAAAGGATTCGATAAAGTAGCAAATAGATTAAGGAAAGTTGGATCACTTCTAAGTCCACTCACTGAACCCGACATTTGCTCCATACCAACCATTAAAACCGTAAAACCAAGCAATATTTCGCCAATATTTTTTTGTTTACGTTTCTTACTTCCCATAATAAGAACGATGCCCACAACACCAATTATGGCAGCAAGTGAACTAGTTGATAAAAGTTCAAGAACACCTGTATTACCCGTTCCAATATAAGAAAGCGAAATAACCCAACCAGTAATACTAGTACCAATAATGGCACCCATAATTACTGAAATAGCTTGTTCTAGTTTCATCATACCAGAATTGACAAAACCAACCACCATCGCACTAGTAGCACTAGATGATTGAATTATAGCTGTAACACCTGTTCCAAGTAAGATTCCCTTTAATGGACTATCAGTAAGTTTGTATAAAAAAACCTCCAGTTTTGTACCAGCAACTTTCTTTAGGCTATCACCCATCAAAGTCATGCCAAACAAGAATAAGGCTACGCCGCCTAATAATTTAACAACATCGGATAAAGTCATATTCCCCCAAAATAAAAAGTAGATAAAAATCTACTTAAAAGCTTCGTCTAGATATTCTTTAGCTCTATTTTCGCCAACAGAACCTAAAAACTTATTAACAATTTGGCCATCTTTAAGCATAAAAACAGCCGGAATCGACATAATTCCAAATTCTGCAGCTAAATCTTCATTATCATCAACATTTACCTTAACAAATTCAACGTCCGGATAATCCTTACTAACTTCCTCTAAAACTGGTCCAAGCATCTTACAAGGCCCACACCAATCCGCAAAGAAATCAACAACCACTTTGCCATTATTTCGAATTGCGTTAAATTCTTCAGTGTTAATAATTTTCATAAATTTTACCTTTCTTTTACATTATACTTATTAAATCTTAAAAACAAAATAATAAATTAGTACAATTACACCTAAAATAATACGATATACACCGAAAGCCTTAAAATCATGTTTCTTAATATAAGACATCAAGAAAGTAATAACAAACACGCTAGTCACAAAGGCTACCAACATGCCTACAATTAAAATAATAAATTCCATTCCCGTAAATGCTAAACCAAATTTAACTAGTTTCAATAAAGAAGCACCAAACATAACAGGAATCGCTAAAAAGAAAGTAAATTCAGCCGCAACTGATCTACTTACGCCTAAAATAAGCGCTCCAACAATCGTTGCCCCACTTCTACTTGTGCCAGGGAAAATAGCTGCGATAAGTTGGAAAACGCCAATTAAGATAACGGTTTTATAATCAAGCTTAGCAATCTTATCAATCTTTGGCTTTTTACCCTTATTAACATTTTCAACCACAATAAATGCTACACCAAAGACGATTAAAGCAATCGCAACAGATACATAGTTATAAAATAATGCTTCAAAGAAGTCATTAAACAGTAAACCAATGACAGCTGCTGGAATACAAGCCACTAAAATCTTAATCCACATTTGCCATTTTGGTTTATCAAAATATTTTAAGATTCCTTCATCTTTTACAGGATGCTTAAGATTTTTGCCAAAAGGCCAAATCTTATTCCAATAAAGCACCACAACAGCCATAATAGCACCAAGCTGTATAACCACCTCAAACATTGAGTAGAACTCATCACTTACATTTAAAGATACTATTTCATTTAACAGAATCATATGGCCAGTACTAGAAATAGGTAACCATTCCGTTATACCTTCTATAATTCCAAATAATATCGCCTTTAATATTTCTAACATTATTTTCTCCTTACTTGTCTATTATATACGAACTTGACTTCATTTAAATTATTTAGCATAATAAATAACCGTCCGAAATCGGACTATTAAGGAACAATATGGAAATTAATGAAACATTAAAGAAATACAACTTTATTTATTATCAAACTGATAATATTTATCGTTTAATAAACAAAAAGCTTAATATCCCTTTTAGTTATTATCAAATACTATATCTATTAAGATGTGACACTTGTCTTCCCTATGGTCAAGAAATTGTTAAAGCTACTGGTGAACCTAAACAAACTATTAATTCCGCTTTAAAAAAGTTAGAAAAGGATGGATTAATTCAACTAACAAAAGAAGAAAATAAAAAAGTAAAAAAAATAGTTTTAACTAAAATGGGCGAAGACTATTGCAAAAGCACAATTGATCAAATAATACAAGCCGAATTAAATGCTTTAAATTCAATAGATAAAAAAGATTTAAAAACATTTTTAGATGTAGGCGAGAAACTAAAAAATATTACAGAAATGGAGTTTAGTAAAATACATGGATAATAAATTAGCGCAACATTATACATTTCAAACATTATTTAAATTCACTATACCAACCATCTTAATGATGATATTTACTTCTATCTATAGCATTGTAGATGGCTTTTTTATATCAAATTATGTTGGAAAAACCGCCTTTGCGGCCGTTAACTTTATTTGGCCAGCGCTTATGATATTAGCTTCTTTAGGTTTTATGGTTGGAACAGGAGGAAGTGCTATTGTTGGAAAACTATTAGGCCAAAATAAAAAAGATGAAGCCAATCAAATATTCACCCTATTAATATTATTTACTTTGATATTAGGTATTGTTACATCAATTTTAGGTTGTATATTTGTAAAACCAATCGCGATATTAATTGGCGCAAGTGAAAATATGTTAAGTGACGCCACCCTTTATGGAAGAATTATTGCCGCCTTCAATTTTTCATTCATGCTTCAATATTTCTTTCAATCATTCTTTGTAACTGCCACAAAACCAAGACTTGGCTTTGCGATTACCATTATCGCCGGTGTTACCAATATAATTCTTGATTTACTATTTGTAGCCATATTTAAATGGGGCGTAGCAGGAGCCGCTTTTGCTAGTGGCATTGGTCAATGCATTGGTGGCCTTGTACCAATTTTCTATTTTCTAAATAAAAAGAATACTAGTCTATTAAAAATAACAAGGCCAAAGAAAGATATCAAAGCATTAATTAACACTTGTACAAATGGTAGTAGTGAACTAATGAGCTCAATTTCATCTTCACTTGTTGGTATGTTATATAACTATCAGCTAATAAAATTCTCTGGCGAAAATGGTGTGGCAGCTTATGGTGTATTAATGTATACGCAAATGATTTTCCAGGCAATATATTTGGGCTACACAATCGGAACTAACCCCATTATTTCCTACAATTATGGCGCCGATAATCATAAAGAACTAAATAACATTTTAATGAAGTCCTTTAAAATAATTGCCATAACCGGCCTTTTGATGTTTGCCTCATGTTTTTTGTTATCAAAACAAATTTCTAAGATATTTGTAGGCTATGATCTAGAACTTATGGAACTAACTACAACTGCCTTTAAAATATATGCTGTATCCTTTATTTTTTCAGGCATCAATATTTATGCCTCAGGCTTTTTTACAGCCTTAGGAAATGGCAAAATATCAGCTTTCATATCATTTTTAAGATGCTTATTTTTTCAAGTCGTTGCCATATTGACGTTACCAAGAATATTTGGCACAAACGGTATTTGGTGGGCTTTATCAGTTGCTGAAATTTTAGCTTTATTTGTATCTCTAACTTGTTTTAAAAAACTAAATGATAAATATAACTATTTTTGATTTTTAAGCTTTATACCACAGCTAAACGCCTTACCAACAATCTCACCAAATTCATGATAAGAATTGTTTAAAGGATTAAATAAAATTGGATGAAACTTATTTAAATCAATATTATCTTTTTCATCTAAGATTGCATCATCAATCGACAAAGAGAGTACCTTGCATAACAGGTATTCTTTTTCTTCATCATAACTTATTAATTGACATTCAAAACTTAAAGGCAATTCGTTAATAAGCGGTGCATTAATATTAGCCGATCTAACGGTAGTAAAATGACTCTTTTCTAATTTGTTAGGTTCACTATTACCTGATACAATGCCTACATAATCAGCCGATAGATAAGTCTCTTTAGTAGCCAAGGAAACAGAGAATTCTTTATTTTTTAAAATAGCCTTCGTTGTATCATGACTCTTAGAAATAGTAATGCCAATTAAATCATTATCAACTACGCCACCCCAGGCCGCATTCATGATAGCCACCTTATCATCTTCTTTATAACAAGCAATAATCAACACCGGATTTGGACTCAAAATAGGTTTTGCATTAATAGTCTTACGCATAATTAACCCTCCTTTAAGCTCATTATACTTGTTATTTCATTTATTGAACTTTTGTCTTATACGATAAAGGCGATTATCAATACGCTTTCTACTAACATTTAAATATCTAGCAATCTCATCATAGGTATAACTATCAATGCGCATTCTTACGATTTGTTTATCTTCTTCACTCAAGTCTGCAATAAGGCTTTCTAATTTAACTCTATTACTTATACAATCCTCAAAATTAATCTCTTTGTCACAGGCAATAAATGAACAATGATCATAAATTTCCAAATTATCTAAAGAAAATCTTTCCTCATTATACTTATCCAATGCATCATAATAATATCTTTGTATCCTCCTTTTGATGATGGTATAAGCATAAGTAGAAAACTTGGTGTCATAAGAATCTTTGTAAGTTTTACAAGCTTCCAAAAGAGCTATCGTACCTTCTTGAAACATATCTTCACGATTTATTTGAAAGTTACCACAATCTACTTTAAAGCTATTTACAATAGATTGAATCATCCTAACATGATCATTTAAGATTTCCATGAAAGCCGTATTGTCGTTGCCATCTTTTACTTTTTGAATAAGTTCCTCTTGCATGTCTTTATTATCCACTATAAAGCCCTATATTTTTTCCCAACTTATTCCCAATTTTTGCGATTTTAGGCCTATTTTTAGGGGTTTTTCCACAGCTTTCCACATAGAATGTGGATAACTTGCTAAAAAGTGCTTATACAATAAAAAAGATTGCCATATTTCAAGCAATCCTTTTAATAAGCTCCTTATAATTTTCTTATATTGTGAGCTTGAAGACCTCTTTCGCCTTCAACCAAGTCAAATTCAACTCTAGCACCCTCTTCAATAGTCTTGTAACCTTCCATAACTAACTCAGAGTAATGAAAGAAGGCATCTCTACCATCATCACAAGTAATGAAACCGAATCCTTTAGTCTTATTAAATCTTTTTACAATCCCTTGCATTAAAGAATCCCACTCCTTTGTAGAATTATTTTACCACTATAAATTATTTAATGAAAGTGCTTTCTTTTTTTCCTAAAACGATTCCCTTAATAATATCCGCTTTATCATAAAACGCTTTATACACGCCATATAATGAAGAACCAGTAGTACAAACATCATCAACTATCAACAATTTCTTTATCCTATCGCCATTATAAATATAATTATCTAACATTTTATTTCGATCTTGCGCACTCTTACCTTCTTGGATTAATTCTTCTTTCATCATCAAACCAGTTACTTCTTTTAACTTCAAGCTATCAAATATTAACCTTAAATGATTAAAACCTCTTTCCAACTGTTTCTTCTTACTACTTGGAACATATACTATTCTATAATCATGGTATTTAAGTCTTATATAATCATCTATCTTATATAAAAAGACATCCTTTAGTGCTTCATCATAACATTCCTTATATTGCAACAATATAGTCTTAAACAGTGAATCATAATCATAAAAATACTCACACTCCAACTCTTTAATAT
>CAVFKJ010000035.1:0-7396 GCA_963623125.1 Clostridium sp. CAG:217 | reverse complement strand
CCGCAATACCCTTATTTTGCGCGAATAGCTTACAACTTGTCTCATCATCACAACCTGTTACTGTAAATTCAGGATCGGTCTCACTTGGATTGCCCATTACGGTAATTGATCCAGTTGGATAATCGCTTACTAGAGCACCTTGAGATGGATATTGTGATACCACATAGCCATCGCTACTTGCATCATAGTTGGCATCGCCTTCTGAGATAAAGGTTACATTTAAGCTAATACCCTTAGCTGCGGCAGCTGACATTGCATCTGCATATGACTTACCAGTAAGAAGTGGATAGTAAGCAGGCATTTCCTCATGTACCTCAGGCTCATTGAAGTAATCAGAATACAATTGTCCTCTTTCATATGGATATTCCGCAAAGAACTTTTGATAAGAATATTGCTTAATATCACTAGTAGAATAATCACCCCATACATCCTTAATACAAGCTTGAGCTTCTGCAATAGAACCGTTATATAACTTATAAATCCATTGAGGAAGATGCATAGAATAACTATAGTACCAAGAAGCATAACCAGTTACACGCATGTTCTTGATATCAATCATATAGTAAGTTGGAATACCAACGGTATTTGTATGATTAACTAGATAATTAAAGATACCTGTTAATTGGTTTAATGAAAGGTTAGTAGAGAAGTTATCTCCTGCTGCTTCCATTACCTTGATAGCCTTATTAACATCGTTAATTGTTAATAGTCTTTCAACAATAGCCGCAATAACTTCTTGTTGGTGCTGTTGTCTATCAAAGTCACCATTTGGCATCGCATGTCTTTCTCTAGCGAAAGCTAAAGCCATTTGACCATCCGCAACAACCTCACCAGCTGGAACTAAGACAGTATAATCACCTCTAATACCCGATGCATCTTGGCCGACGAATTCAACTGGGTTGTTGATAGTTATACCACCAACCGCATCAACGATATCAACGACACCTTGGAAATTAACTTCCATATAGTAGTCAATATCCACACCCATTACATCAGATACTGTATCCATTAGACATTGTCTAGAAATGCCTCTTGCCGCATTAATCTTTTGTCTAGATCCATTACAAGAAATATCGACATAAGAGTCTCTGGCAATACTTGTTAAAGATACCGTAAATGTTTGAGGGTTAACAGTTGCCAAAATAATTGAATCCGCTAGACCAACAGTCATCGCTGCATCTTCTGGGGCAAAACCAATCAATAAGATATTAAATGGTTCAGTATATAAATCCTTATTCGCATTAGCGTTTTCACCAGTCTTAATCTTTTCTTCAAAAGAATAGAAATCAACGATATTATCCAAATATTGAGCATAGTCAACTTCCGTATCTGATAAAAGTCTTTGTCTTAAACTAGCTGGGAATACCGCAATATCAACATTTTCATCTTCTTCACCTACTAAAGCTGAAAATAAATCATCAGTTGTATCAAAAGTAATGATTTGGGCATTAATGCCATTTTCATTAATTAAATTAGTACCAACTGTACCAACACCAGCACCACCATCATTGATAACACCAATCTTAAGTCCGGTAGTACTCTTTAAATCATCAAGACTTGAATAGCTACAAGCATTCTTCTTTGTATAACAGCTAAATACGCCCGCAACGGTTTCATATTGATCAGTACCCGTATTTTCAATAGCCTTATTAACGCTCTTATTAATTCTATTAACATAGTAACTACCACCAAAGCCCACTACAACTAGAATCAAAGAAAGAGCCAAAGTAACAATCTTACTAGCTAAACTTTGTGTCTTTAGTTCATAGAAGACTAAAATATCACAAATAATTAATATACATAAAGCTACAACCATCACACAAATGAAAGTCTTAGCTTGTAAACCATAATATTTATGCGAAAGAATTATCAACAAGACAATCGCAATATGGGCTAATACAGCCAACACCCAAGAGGCAACAGCCACCCAATTAGTATTCTTCTTATTTTTCTTAACTGCACTCTTCATTAGTTATCTCCATACGCTTGAACGATTTCAAAACGTCCATCTTCTCTTTCTATAACTGTAAAATATTGTTTCTTACAAAAAGAAGGCACATAATCAGGATCGGTTGAATCATTATATTCTTTGATTGTAATGTCCTTAAAAGTATCCTCATTCTTATAAGTCCAAGTAACAGTAATAAAATATGCATCATAACTATTACCATCAATCTCATACTTAGTCACATCACCACCCTGAGTAGCTTCAATAGAATCAACTTCAAGAAGCTTATCAGAACCATAAGTATTAATATAATAAGTTAAATACTTATAATAGTTATCTCTAAACTGTTTATACATAGTTGTCTTTAAAGGTGAATAAACATAATACATACCACCTACATCATAACTAGCTTCCTTGTTAGTCCAAGTATAAAAGTCGGCTACAAAGTTTTCCGCAACCTCTTGCGCAATTAAATACTTATCACCCGCATTAATCGCATCTTGAAGCTCATGGAAAAGGGTCTCCTGAAGTTCAGTCGCATTATTTCTTAAATGATAATCCATTGAATCAATAGATTTCTTATAAGCCACTGTTGAAGTACCCGAAGTATTATCTACAACTGCATTAACTGACTTATAAGCTAGCACACCGCATACTATCATAACAATCAAAAACGGTGCGATAACTATAAGTAAGTTTCTAACTCTCGTCTTAGGATTTTTAAATATATTTTTCATAAGGTTAATTCTATCACTGTTCCCTTTCTTTTTCTACTTGTGTATTAACTGTATTATTATACATTAATTGTAATAAAAGTCATGCCCAAATTCCCAAGCCTTACCATCTAAGTAATCAACCACACGCTTAGAATAGCCATTATAGCTCTTATCAATTACCACAAAAGTAAGTAAATCATTACACTCAACATTTATATCATTAAAATTCATATTATAGGCATCAACCACAATATTGTTGCCATCAAGCTCATACTCTAAATAACCATTATTACTATAAATTACCTCACCATCTTTAACAATCGCATACAAGTTTTCACCCTCATTAATACTAATACCCATCTTACTTAAATAATCCTTAATTACATCATTTTCATAAGTTCCTGAATACTTAACTAAAACCGTATAAGGATAAGAAGTAATTCGATTCATATACTTACTAGGATTATATTCATTATTTAAAGCCTCAATTGTTAAATAACCGGCATTTTGAATATAAAGGCTATCTAAATAAGGATTCCCATTATGATTAAAACTATAATTACTAGTTATATAATCCGCCAAATAATCCGTTATATAACTAGCCCCATTAATAAACGCATGGTAACCATCATGATGAACGGCACTACGAATATCCAATTTCTCATCATTTTCAAGTAAATCAAGATACTGTACGCCATTCTCATTAGCCCAATCCCAAACCTTATGTCTTAGGCTTTGGCCAAGTTGAGTTACATTATCCATTGGCACCATATATAAAAGAAGCTCAATATCCTCACTCTTACATAAACCATAAATATCATTAAGAGCCTTTAAATCATCATCCCTTAAAGAAACATCCAAGTCTTCACTATATTTATTACTATACCAATAGTTTTCAACAGGCAAATAAACATAGTTTTCAACATAACCAAATAAAGGATCAATGCTTGTATCCTTTATAAATAAGTCATCTAAACTATCAAGCGTACGCCAATTATTATGATTATTCAAAAATTCATTCTTATAAGTATCCCTTTTATCCTCAGGCAAAAAATCAATCGTATTATACTTTTCATCACCACTCATCTGATACTCTGCCAAAACATAACGACTATCACTTACTTCCTCTTCATCTAAAGTAGCCGTATAAACCTCTAATACAACAAGTTTTGGGTTCTGCGTCTTTAAGGCCTCCCTAAGCATTTGATAAGAAACCTTTAAAGGTTGAAAAGCACTACCTAAGACATAAGAATATAAACCAGTATCACCATAAAAGAAAGTAGGAGAAAAAGAATATTGACAATGACTACTACCAAGTACAATTACATCCATACTATCTTCTTTTACATTATGAAAAGAATCGCCATAACTTACATCAGGTGTTCTAAATAACTTATTTAAATAATTGTAACCAAAATAAAAAGTATAAAAGATTAAGGCCACACAACCAAATATCTTCATAATATGCCAAATAAACAATAAAGTGCGCTTAACTATTTTCATTAAAACCACCTATAAATAAAATCATTTGAATCAAAACTACCACCATACATGCCAAATACCAAGAAAGTAATAATCATCACCACATAAACGGCATATCTTAAGATAAAAATACGCTTGCCTAAAAAGTCAGCCACATTAAAGAAATATCTAAAGATATCAACAAGTACACTAACCCCAATAACGATGTAAAGCCAATATACTTCATTAGTTGTTAAACCAATTAATTCAAAATTTAAAGGACTGCTTGTAAAGATTCTACTTAATATTAAAGTTGCACTATTAAAATCATACTTAAAGAAAATCCATAAAAAAGTCACAACCCCAAAATTAATAACAATCAATGGAATGCTAATAAAAAATTTAGCCACCTTATTCAATTTAATATTCTTAAAAGGTAAAGCAATTAAATCCTCAATAACTCTAAGTAGGCCATGTCCCATTCCCCAAATTAAATAATTAAGGGCTACCCCATGCCAAAGTCCTGATACTAAAAAGACGATAAGAATATTAAGATACTTTCTTAAATTACCCTTTTTACTACCACCTAAAGGAATATAAATATAATCCTTTAACCAAGAAGATAAAGAAATATGCCATCTTCCCCAAAAGTCTTTAATTGAAGTCGCAAGATAAGGCACATTAAAGTTCTTATCAAGCTTAAAGCCAAGCATTCTAGCTACTCCAATCGCAATATTAGAATAAGAATCAAAATCTAGATATATTTGAAAAGAATATAAAACAACACCCAACAAAACATTTAAACCAAGTAGTTCACTATTGTCCAAGCATCTTGAGACAACACTACCCACAAAATCACAAAAGACTAGCTTTCCAAATAAGCCACAGGCCACTAAAAGAAAGCCTGTGCCAACATCACTATAATCAAAAGCTCTTTTACTTTTTAGTTCCTTAATAAAATAATCAGCACGATTAATAGGCCCAGCCGTAATACATGGGAAAAACATTACATAATCAAATAAATAAATAGGATTATATTCACCTTTTATCTTTCCATAATAAATATCACACAAATAAGAAATAATCTTAAAAGTATAAAAAGACAAGCCCAATGGAATGATAATACTATCATCATTTAAATTAAGTATTTTAAAACCAAATAAAGCTATCCCAAATATTAAAGCTGAACATAAGACAATATACTTATTATGATATTTATCATTGACAATACCTAATATATAAGCCAATAAAGTAAAACCTAATAGCCAATATAAATTATTTAAGCCAAAAGAATAGACAAAAACAATATTGGCGATAAATAAGATATAAGGCCTAAGTATATTATTAAATGGTCTTGATAATAGGAAAACAATAAAACAAAAGGCTACAAAGTAAACACTTGTAGCGTTTAAGGCCATTAAAGAAGTTGGCAATTTGTAAAAGAAATCACCAAACTGAATCATTTAATCTCCTTAATAAAGTAATGAGGACGATGTTTAGACTCCATATAAGTCTTACCAAGATATTCTCCCATGATACCAATAACCAAAAGTTGAATACCGCCCAGTAAACAAATAATCGCAATCATACTAGGATAACCAGCTACTGGGTCACCAACAATCAAAGCCTTCAATACTATATAAAGCATATAGATAAAACCAAATAAAGAAACCACTAAACCAGAATAAGTCGCAATACGAAGTGGTGCCACGGTAAAACCAACTATACCATCTATCGCATAAGAGAATAGTTTGAAGAAAGACCACTTTGTTTCACCCGCTACTCTTTCTACATTCTCAAATTCAATATACTTAGTCTTAAAACCAACCCAAGAGAAAATACCCTTAGAAAAACGATTATATTCAGGCATCGAAATAATCGCATCAACCATCTTACGTGACATTAAACGATAATCTCTAGCACCATCAACTATTTCCACATCAACCATCTTATTGATAATCTTATAAAACTTACGCGCAAAGAAAGATCTAATAGGTGGCTCACCCTTTCTAGTTACTCTATAAGTAGCCGCACTATCATATTCACCACTTTTTACATAATCATACATTTCCTTAAGTAAAGCCGGTGGGTCTTGTAAGTCCGCATCCATGATTACGACAAAATCACCTTTCGCCTCTTTCATACCCGCTAACATACCAGCTTCCTTGCCAAAATTACGAGAAAAGCTAACAATCTTAATGTTAGGATCTTTTTCCTTAAGCTTTAAAGAAACTTCAACCGTCTTATCAGTAGAACCATCATCCACAATGATTAATTCATAATCATCATCAATCTTATCAAGATTCTCCTTTAAAACTGGATAAAACAAAGGAATAGCCTCTTGTTCATTCTTACAAGGTACAATAATACTCAACATTTAACTTTCCACCTTCTTAAAATAATCTAACTTCAAACTCTCTTTACAAATTTCACGCTTCTTAATAAATTCATTAACGATATTAAGAGCGCTCTCTTCACTATATCCATTATATGTTTTGATTGAATTATTAGTAGAATCATAATAGAAATCACTATTAAAACAACTACCATTAGAGTCAAAACTAAAACCAGAATAATCATCACTTAGGATATCACTTCCAAATGCATACTTATTGTCATAACTAATATCCCAAAGATTCATAACCGTAGGCAAAATATCAAGAGCTGTACAATATTTATCAACTACAATATGTTCCATATCATTGCCATAAATAAACATTGGCGTATAAAGTAAAGATTCTTCACCACCAAATACTTTCTCAAAATTAGAACCACTAGAATAATCAAGTGACTTAGAAATATGATCACCATAAATAAGAATAACCACATCATCAAGTCTACCTGACCAATCCATGATATTTAGAAATTGTTCAACCGCCCTATCTAAGTCCATCGTCTTAGCGATATAACAAGCATAATCCTCACCTAAATCAGGATAAACTTCCTTAACTTTAGCTAAATCATTTTGATTAACGCCAACCCCATCATTAGAGTATGGCGAATGACCAGAATAAGAAATCCAAAAAGACATAAACTTATTTAGTTCACAATCAATATAACCGATTTGATCAGACACTTCACTATCACTTCGCTCACTATCCATGCCTAAGGCAATACAATCAAAGAAATCATAGCCATAACTACTTAGTGTAATCTTACGATTATAATAATCGCCATAATTATTATGGAAAGCATTAGTCTTATAACCATTATCCTTAAACAAATTACCTAAAGTTAAAGGATAAGTGTTATTAACATATTGGTAACATAC
>CAVFKJ010000034.1:0-11432 GCA_963623125.1 Clostridium sp. CAG:217 | reverse complement strand
CTTGATATAAGCCATAAATCTTATCATGAGCTTGTTTATATGATTCAAAATCAGCTAGAATCATATATTCATCATTTCTAAGTAAGAATTCATTCGCAACATCAGTAAATGCATTATGATCAGCTTCAAAAGTTCCATCTGTTAAAGAATCAATAACCCTCTTTAATTCAGGATTGTTTTGATAGTAATCATAAGGACGATAGTCAACCTTTTTAGCAGCAACTTCATATTCATTCATACCGAATATAACGATGTTGTCATCACCTACTAAGCCTCTAATTTCAACATTAGCGCCATCCATTGTACCAAGCGTAACAGCACCATTCATCATAAACTTCATGTTACCGGTACCAGAAGCTTCCTTACCTGCTGTAGAAATTTGTTCTGATACATCAGCTGCAGGCATAAGTTTTTCAGCAATTGTAACTCTATAGTTTGGAATAAATACAACTTTAATAAACTTACTTGCAAGTGGATCATTATCAATAGTCTTGCCAACGCAATTAATTAATCTAATTACATCTTTAGCGAAGTAATAAGTTCCTGCTGCCTTAGCGCCAAAGATAAAGGTAGTCTTTGGCATATCAAAATCTGGTTCATTATGAATACGATGATATAAAGAAATTACATACATGATATTCAAAAGTTGTCTCTTATAGGCATGAAGACGTTTTGCTTGTACATCATAAATACTATTTGGATCAATTTCAATGCCATATAGTTTATTTAAGTAATTTGCAAGTTCAACCTTCTTACCCTTTTTAACAGCCAAGAATTCTTCTTGTAGCTCTTTATTATCGACATACTTATTTAATTCACTTAATGAATTGAAGTCTTTTCTAATATCAGCCTTAGTATATTTCTTAATTAAATCAACAAGTTCACGGTTTGAATATAATAGCCATCTTCTTTGAGTTATACCATTTGTCTTATTATTAAACATTTCAGGATAGATTTCATAGAAGTTCTTGAAAGTATCTTTAATTAAGATATCACTATGAATCTTAGCAACACCATTAATTGAGAATGATCCAACAATTGATAGATTAGCCATCTTAACTGAACCATTAGAAATAATTCTAATAGAATTGATGAAATTATCATCTTTGCCCTTTTCTCTTAAGCTTTGAACAAAACGGTTATCAATTTCTTCGATGATTAGATAAATTCTAGGAAGAAGAGTCTTAATATAGTTAATTGGCCACTTTTCAAGAGCTTCTTGTAAAACAGTATGATTTGTATAAGCAAAAGTATGCTTAACAATATCAAAGGCCTTATTCCATTGATAACCATATTCATCCATTAAAATACGCATTAGTTCAGGAACTGCTAAAGCCGGATGAGTATCATTTAATTGAATTACCACTTTATCAGCGAAGTTATCTAAATTTGAATTATTCTTTAAATGCTCTCTAATAATTGTTTGAAGACCGGCAGAAACAAAGAAATATTCTTGTTTAATACGCGTTAATTTACCCTCTTCGGTATAATCTTCAGGATATAGATTTAAACAAATCTTTTCCACGTCTTGTAGATATTCAGGATAAGCCATGTGACTTGGAAGATTATCACTAGGTTCAGCAGACCACATTCTTAATGTATTAGTTGTAAAAGTATCAGCACCTACAATAGGCATATCATATGGAACAGCTAGTACTTCTTCATAATTACGATGATTAAAGCCTAAATCACCTTTTTCATCTCTATATACTTCAACATCACCATAGAATCTAACCGAAACACCCTTTTCAGCTTTTCTAATTTCCCATGGATAGCCATATCTTAGCCATTGATCTGGAACTTCAACTTGTTTATTATCAATAATAAGTTGTTTAAATAAGCCATTACGATATCTAATAGTATTACCATTTCCAGCATAATTAAGGCTAGCTAAAGAATCTAAGAAACAAGCGGCAAGTCTACCTAAGCCACCATTGCCAAGTCCAGCATCAGCTTCACAATCTTCAATTTCATTTAAATCGATTCCAAGTTCTTCAAGAGCTTGCTTAGTCATATCATATAGACCAAGAGACATTAGATTGTTGCTTAACATTCTACCCATTAAAAATTCTAATGAGAAATAATATAAAGTCTTATCTTGATTGTTTTTAATGTTCTCTCTAGTCTTTTTCCAGTTAGCCATAGCGTGAGCCATTACAACTGAACCAAGTGTAGCATATTGTTCATAAATTGTTGATTCAGCAACTGACTTACCAAATTTAACTTCTAAGTAGTTTACAAAAGCTTCTTTTAAAGTGTCTTTGCTGTTAAACATTTTAGAAGTTTGAAAATCAAAATTTACCATAAATAGTTTCCCTTATTATCTCCTTTTTATTAACCGTTCTCTATTATACCAAGAACCTTATCTATTTCGTCTATTTTTTTATTTAGCTTATCCACTCCACCATCTTTATTAAAATAGTTACAAGTCTTTTTTAAATCCAACAAATATTCTCTAAAGATGTCTTCTTTTCTATCTAGTAAAATAGGACCGTAACTTATCTCAAGCTCATTATAAGATTCGTGATAATCACAATTAAACATTACAATTTGATAAAATTTATCTTCCTTTACAATAGCTTCATCAAGAATAGTGTAATGATTATCACTTATAAACTTTCTTAATTTATCAACATCCTTGTTAACTTGAACGATAATACTATGATACCTACTTAGATCTTTATCTTTAAAGATATCCATCACAGTATAAAAGCCCATCCCCGCAATCGTTATAACCTCTACATCACTTTTTACATCATTTAAGCCATCACTTAATATCGGAATAACTTTATCTTGCAAATGATATTTACCAATCGCCTCTTTGCTTCTATTTAGGGGACCAATTTTATTATCTACGGCATAAGCTTTAGGGCAAATATTATTAAGCACTAAAAAACAAGGTAGCAATCCATGGTCACTGCCCACATCATATACCACCTTATTTTTAGATACTAAACTGGCTATTTTTAATAGTCTTTTAGATAACATTAGTGTTTGTCTTCCACAAATTCCTTTAGACGCTTGCACTTAGTTGGATTCTTTAGCTTTCTTAAAGCTTTAGCCTCAATTTGTCTAATACGCTCTCTTGTAACATCAAACTCTTTACCAACTTCTTCAAGTGTTCTAGTACGGCCATCCTCTAAACCAAAACGAAGTCTTAATACTTTTTCTTCTCTTTCCGTTAAAGTTGAAAGAATAGCATTGATTTCATCTTTAAGTAATTCATTGTTGGCATATTGGTCAGGTGAAACAGTAGTTTCATCTTCAATAAAATCGCCTAAATGAGAATCATCTTCTTCACCAATTGGCGTTTCAAGAGAAACTGGGTCAAGCGCAATCTTTTGGATATCTCTAACTTTTTCGGCCGACATGCCATTACCCATCTTCTCAGCAATTTCTTCAGGACTTGGATCTCTACCTAATTCTTGCACAAGTTGTCTTTGAATACGTGTCATCTTGTTGATGGTTTCAACCATATGCACTGGAATACGAATGGTTCTAGCTTGGTCAGCAATAGCACGAGTAATAGCTTGTCTTATCCACCAAGTTGCATAAGTTGAGAATTTAAAGCCCTTATGATAATCAAATTTATCAACAGCCTTAATTAAGCCCATATTACCTTCTTGAATTAAATCAAGGAAAAGCATACCCCTACCAGTATATTTTTTAGCAATAGCTACAACTAGTCTTAAGTTAGCACTAATTAATTCATTTTTAGCTTCTTCCGCATCAGGACCGCCAGCTTCAATTCTTTTAGCGATTTCAATTTCTTGATCAGCCTTTAAAAGTGGTACTCGGCCAATTTCCTTAAGATACATCTTAACTGGATCATTTACTTTCGTATATTGACTAGCTGCTTCATAGTTGATGACAATATTTCTTTCATCATCAAGATTTTCTTCATCCTCATCATCATCGCTACAAGGAAGCATATCATCTTCATCATCTAATAGTTCATCATCTTCAGTTTCATCAACCAAATCAATGCCATTGTTGTTTGCCCAATCATAGAAGGCATCAATGTCCTCATCAGTCATATCAAAACGATCTAATGCATCAACAACATCCTTTTGATTGATATCTTCTTTAGCTTTATTTAATCCAAGCAAAAATTCTTTTAATTCATCTAAATCATTGAATTTCTTGCTACTTAAAGAGTTAGCGGATTTGCTAGATTTTTCCTGTTTTGTAACCTTTTTAGGCTCATCCTTAATAACACGAGGTTCCATTCTCTTTGGCTTAGCAATAGAGATTTGTTTTTTAGGCTTAGCTGTTTTAGTGCTAGCCTTTTCTTTTACTTCTGTGTTAATAACTTCTTCTTTCTTTTTAGCCATTATTCCCCTCCAAGTTCTTTAATTAATTTTTCACGTTCTTTAATATACTCAATAGCTTTTTCTTGGTCAAGTGCAGCAATATCATTAATATTTTTTCTAAGATAAGCTAACTTGCGCTTTTTTATCTCCGTTTTGACCTTGTTTATTGAACCAAGTAAAGTCTCTTTATTGTATGTTTGTGGCAAACCATCATAAGTCGCGATAAATAAAATTAAATCTTTTATCGACTTATCATCAATTTCATCTAATAATCTAGATAAAGATACAGTATCATTTTTTCGATATTCATCGATTATGATATTGGCAAACTTTTGATTAGTTTCATCAAGAAGATAGCCTAGTTCATCATTATATATATTTACCGCATCTTTGCTTAAAATCATTTCAACTAAAATAATATATTCAGCCTTGGTTATGCCATCAAGAGAAATGCTTTTTTCAAAGGATTTCCATTCTCTATTATACCCATTTGAAGCCTTATTTGGCCTATCAGTTTTACGAATCTTAGTTATTTCGTATAATTCGTTATAATAATTTTCCTTGTCATAGTCATCATTTAATAATTCAATTAATTCTGACATCTTCAAGGTCATTTCTTTTCTTTCGCTATAATTATTTAAATTATAAGAATCTTTATAATAATTCAAGGCATAATCAATATAACTAACACGCTTTGAACTTAAATCCCTTAAGGCATTTTTATCATATTGATTAATAATTTCATCAGGATCTAGACCAGTATTATTATCTATTACTTCAACATTGCAATTATTTGATAATAGCGCATAACCATTTTTAAGATTAGCTGCCTTACCTGCTTTATCGCCATCATAAGACAAAATAATAATTGGCGATAATTCTTTTAATAGTTCCACTTGTTTTAATGAACAAGCAGTGCCTAAAGTAGCAACTACATTATAGATCCCCGCTCTAGCATAAGCGATAACATCCATTACACCTTCGCAAACAATAACCTTGCCATTTTGTTTACAAGCTAGTTTTGCTCGATGATAGTTGTATAAAGTATCACCCTTTACATAAATTGGAGTTTCAGAAGAATTGATATATTTACTTTGAGAAAAACCGGTAAAATCACGTGCTGTAAAAGCAATTGGATTGCCATATTTATCATGAATTGGAAAAGTAATACGATTTTTGAAAACTTCATTCATGCCACCATTTCCCATTCGAGCAATATTAACTTTAATCATTTCTTCATCAGAAAATTCCTTTGCCTTTAAAGTTTGATAAACCCTATCGCCATCTGGATTATAGCCAATATCAAATTCCTTGATAATATTATCATCTAGCCCTCTATTGCTTAGGTATTCATGAGCACTTACACCAAGCTTTGAACCATTTAAGATATAAGAGGTATATTCAATATAAGAATTTAAAACATCATATAATCTTTGATAACGATTTTCTTTTTTAGGCGTGTTAAATTCAATATTTAAGGGCTTGCCAATTAAATCAGCAACTTCTTTCACGGCTTCAGGATAGCTTATCTTTTTATAATTGGAAACAAAAGTAAATACATTGCCACCGTTTCCGCAAACAAAGCATTTATATATTTGCTTATCTTTTGAAATGGTTAAAGAAGGATCATGATCATCATGAAAAGGACAAACAGCACCAAAGCCTTTGCCCTTTTTAATTAGCGGAAGATAGTGTCCAATAACATCCACTATATCCGCACTATTTCGAATATCATTAATCGTTTCTTCAGGTATTCTCATTAATACTTAATTCTATCTTTAATGTAATCTTTTAAATCATCAATATTGATACGTTCTTGTTTCATTGAATCACGTTCTCTTACAGTTACGCAATGATCGTTTTCTGAATCAAAGTCATAGGTAACACAGAATGGTGTACCAATCGCATCGTTTCTTCTATATCTTTTACCAATTGAACCAGCTTCATCATATTGGCAAGCAAATTCATTTGTTAGTTCATGGAATAATGCACTTGCAGGTTCAGATAATTTCTTAGATAAAGGACATACGCATACCTTAACTGGAGCGATTGATGGATGAATATGCATTACTACTCTTTCATCATTTTCGCCAACCATCTCTTTATCGTAAGCATCACAACATATCATTAAGAATAGTCTTTCAACACCAACTGAAGGCTCTACACAATAAGGAATATACTTCTCATTAGTTTCAGGATCTAGATAATTTAATTCCTTACCAGAATATTCACTATGACGCTTTAAATCATAATCGGTTCTATCAGCGATACCCCATACTTCGCCCCAATCAGTAAATGGGAAGGCATATTCAATATCACTTGTTCCCTTAGAATAGAAAGCTAATTCTTCAGGATCATGAGGTCTTACTCTTAGATTATCTTTATTGATGCCTAACTTTAAGATAAAGTTGAAACAATAATCAACCCAATATTTATACCATTCCATATCATCACCAGGTTTGCAAAAGAATTCCAATTCCATTTGTTCAAATTCTCTTACTCTAAAAATAAAGTTACCTGGTGTAATTTCATTTCTAAATGACTTACCAATTTGGCCAATACCAAATGGAAGTTTCTTACGTGATGTACGTAAAACATTATTGAAGTTTACAAAGATACCTTGAGCTGTTTCAGGACGAAGATAAACAACTGACTTAGCATCTTCCAAAGTTCCAATAAAAGTCTTAAACATTAAGTTGAAGGCACGAGCACCAGTGAAGTTGTGCTTGCCACAATTTGGACATTTGATATGATTTTCTTCAATCATCTTGTCCATTTCATCAAAAGATTTGCCATCAGCGCTTAAGCCTGTAGCTTGTTCAATTAATTGATCAGCTCTAAATCTAGACTTGCATTCCTTACAATCGACCATGGCATCCGCAAAACCTTTTAAGTGGCCTGTAGCCTCCCAAGTCTTAGGATTCATAATAATAGAACTATCAATTCCTACGTTATATGGGGAAGTTTCAATAAATTCCTTCCACCATAAATCTTTTATATTCTTTTTTAAAGCAGCACCAAGAACACCAAAATCCCATGAATTAGATAAACCACCATAAATTTCTGAACCTTGGTATACAAAACCACTACTTTTTAAATGTGATACTATTTCGTCAAAATTATACTTACTAGGCATATAAAAACTCCTTTTTCAAACACGATAATTATAGCATAGTCATTATCTTAAAATATGTTAATTAAATAAATAATTAAGGTTTATATGCAATCTCTATAAAACACATAGCCTTTGTTTTGTTCAACGTTATTTTAATAATAGCTTTAATTTAAATCAATAAATATGTCGATATATTTGCTGACTTATTTGTTATAATTATTTCAAGGAGATTAACTATGAGTTCAATATTAGGCGCGATAACAAATACTGTTTCTATTACCAAATTTAATCGTGGATTAGCTGGAAAAGTTTTTGAAGAAGTCAAAAAAACGGGAGCCAAGGTTGTAATGAAAAACAATACAGCTGAATGTGTTTTACTTTCACCGGAAGAATATGTCGAATTAATCAACGAAATTAACGATGCACGTCTATTACTTATAGCTAATGAACGTTTACAAAAACAAGATTCGGCAGCCATATTATCTCAAGATGAAGTATATAAACGTTTGAATATAAACAAAGAAGATCTTGATAACTATGACCAAGTGGAGTTTGAATGAACTGGGACGTAAAATATTTAGAAGAAGCATATAAAGACTTACTAAAACTTGATGGCAGCCAAAGAAAATTAGTTTTAAAAGCTATCAAAAAGGTTCAACAAAATCCATTGCCTATGAGTGAAAATGGTTATGGCAAACCTCTTGGCAATCACAATAATACAAAATTGGCCGGCTTATTAAAAATAAAATTACGCAACGCCGGATTAAGAATTGTTTACAAACTTGAAAGAGTTGATTCTTATATGCTTATCATCGTTATAGGCATAAGAGAAGATGAGGAAGTGTATGAAATAGCTTCTAATAGAATTACAAAAAACAATATGTAAAAGCTAAGACAAACTTAGTTTTTTATTGCATATTCCAGCAAAGTAAAACCATCAAACTTTGTTTTATTTGTTAGTGAATAATTAGAGATATCAAAATCAGGAAAATAGGCATCCCCCTCGTGCACCCCATCAACTAAAGATATATATAGTTTCTTACAATAAGGCAAAGCTTGTTTATAGATACTAGCACCACCACAAATCATGATTTCTTCACTAGTATCTTTGTTTTCTTCTAAAAAAGAAACTAAATCAGAAATATAAGTAACATTATCACTGTTTTCTTTTATATTACTTGTAACAACAATAGTATGTCTATTAGGAAGTGGTTTACCAATAGATTTAAAAGTATTGCTGCCCATGACAATCCTTTTGTTTATTGTGTGAAGTTTAAATTGCTTTAAATCTTCTGATAAATGCCATGGTATATTACCTTTATAGCCTATTGTTTTATTTTCATCATAAGCAACAATTAAGCTAAACATTAAACCGACACAGCTCCTTTTATGGCTGGATATGGATCGTAATCTTCTATCTTGATATCTTCATATTTAAAATCAAAGATGTCCTTAACTTCAGGATTTAAAACTAGCTTAGGAAGTTTTCTAGGCGTTCTTGATAATTGTTCATGAATTTGATCGACATGGTTTAAATAAATATGGGCATCACCAAAGGTATGAATAAATTCATATGGTTGTAGATCACACACTTGTGCTACCATAGCTAAAAGTAAAGAGTATGAAGCGATATTAAACGGCACACCCAAGAAGACATCGCCGCTTCTTTGGTATAGTTGACAAGATAACTTCTTACCATCAGCACTTACATAAAATTGAAATAGAGAATGACATGGTGGTAAAGCCATATCTTTTACTTCGCTAGGATTATACGCTACTACCATATGTCTTCTTGAAAAAGGATCCTTCTTGATGTTTTTGATTAGTTCTTTGATTTGGTCTGTGCCATTAAAATCACGCCATTGTTTACCATATACTGGACCAAGATTACCATATTTATCCGCAAAATCTTGATCATTCCTAATTTTCTCAATGAATTCCTCTAAAGTTTCGCCTTGATAATCTTTACTATTAGTGTAATCTTTATATGGCCACTCATTCCAAATGCCAACCTTCTTATCAACTAGAGGTTTGATATTTGTGCTACCACTTAAAAACCAAAAAAGCTCTTCAAAGATGCCTCTATAAAAGACTTTCTTAGTTGTAAGTAAAGGAAAACCTTCTTCAAGATTAAAACGCATTTGATAACCAAAAGTTGAAATCGTACCTGTGCCAGTGCGGTCTTTTCTAACTTCGCCATTTTCTAAAATATGTTTACATAAATCTAAATATTGTTGCATCTTTGTAAATACTCCTTCAATTTTTGATAACCGTCTTCTAAGTCTTTAAACACAAAGGCATTAATTCCCGTTTTAATTGCGCCATCTACATTTTCAGGCTTATCATCTATAAATAAACACTCGTTTGCGTTTAAATGATATTTATTAAGTAATGTTTCATACATTTCTCTTTCAGGTTTAATATGTAATATTTGATAAGAAATAACCATACCATCACAATTTTGAATAAAATCACATAAATTATAAGTATATTCAAAGGCATCCTTTGGATAATTAGACAAAATATAATAATTAAGTCCTTTTTCTTTAACTAAATCAATCATCTTTTGATTTTCTTCAATTGGTTTAATTACTTCTTTCATCCATTCACCACTAAAAAACACTTTATTAATATCATCCTTCAAATTTGGATATTTATTACCAAAGGCTTCAAGATATTCTTCCTTACATCTATATACACCCCTATCCATATCCGACCAAATCTGATCGGTTATAGTACATCGTAGTATTTCTTTAGCCTTTTGTTCATCATAGCCAAGACTTTTAATGTAACTTAAAGGATGAAAATCAATAAGCACATTTCCTAAATCAAAAATTACATTCTTTATTGTCATGCATTAATTCTACTATAATTTTTAGTTAATATGGCTACTGAGTGCTAGTTTTAGCTTATCTAATTCTATAGGCTTACTTACAAAATCATCCATGCCAACTTCAATCGAAGCTAAGCGGTCTTCCTCAAAAGCACTAGCCGTCATTGCAATAATTGGTGTTTTTACACCCTTACTACGTACTTCTTTAGTTACTTCATAACCATTATAATAAGGCATTTGAATATCCATCAATATCGCATCATAGGAATTATTTAAAATCATGTCTAATGCTTGCTTGCCATCACATGCTCTACTAGACTTGATTTTCATATCATCTAAAATCGCACTAATGACCATCGCATTAATATCATTGTCCTCAACCACTAACAAATGTTTACCACTTAAATCTTTACAACAGATTTCTTTTTCTTCCACTTTTGGTTTTTCGCCAATCCTTAAAGTGAAAGTAACTGTAAAAGTTGTTCCAACTCCTAGTGTACTTTCAACTTTAATTGTTCCACCCATTAAATCAACAATTGATTTAACAATCGGAAGGCCAAGTCCCGTTCCGGTACTATCTTTACTTTTGGAAGTTGTTTCTCGAGTAAACTTATCAAAAACATGGGGCAAGTATTCTTTAGACATGCCAACACCAGTATCCGAAAATTTTATTTCATAAGTAGCCTTACCTTCTTCGCTACATTTAATTTCATTTACGCTAACTGATACACTACCATTAACTGGTGTATATTTGATAGCATTAGAAATTAGATTTAAATATATTTCACGAAGTTTTACTTTATCACAATAACAATAGTTATGTATCACATTACGTTTTATATTAAAAGTAATGTTTTTATCTTGAATTTGCTTCTCAAAGATTGAATAAATATCTCTATCAATCTCATCACAATTCCAAACTTCTTCATTTAATGTGGCCTTACCACTTTCTATACGGGCTATATCTAAAACGTTGTTTATTAGGGATAATAGAAATTCACTTGAAACCTTAATCTTATCAACATACTCAAGGCATTTCTCTTTTTCATCATAATGTTTTTTAACTAAATCACTAAAGCCAACAATGGCGTTCATTGGTGTTCTAATATCATGAGACATACTATATAGATAGTCACTTTTAGCTCTACTAGCCTCAATAAGTTTCTTTTCT
>CAVFKJ010000033.1:0-8920 GCA_963623125.1 Clostridium sp. CAG:217 | reverse complement strand
AGATAAGTCACTACAATATTCAATTATTTGAACAAATAAACCATTGAAGCTTAATTCTTTTCTGAAATCAAAGACCATCTTTCGATAATCATCAGCATTTTTAATTTCTTTTTCTATTTCATCTACTTGCTTTTCTATATCTTTTTCTATGCCATCATATTTTTTGATTGAACAATTATTGATAACAAAATTTATATAGTCCTTAGTATTGAAATTACTAACGAGTTCATCTCCTAGTTTGTTGATACGAAAGAAGCAATCGACTAAGTAAGCTGTAAATCCAATGGCAACTGCTGCAGACATATCAATTTTGTCGGCTCTTTTAACACTTGGCGATATCTCTACATCAATAACGTCAGATTCGATATCGGTTTCACCATTAAGTTTCTTTAAAGCATCAGCACTTAAACAAGCAAAATCTAAATAAATTTTTGAGACACCATTACATTCTTCTAGATAATTATTTTTAAGTTCCACTATTTCATACATTTTATTGTCCACCTTACTTACAAATAATTATATAAATGAAATACCACTTCATAAAGTGATAAAGATAACCTAATAACTAATAATCGGAAAAATATTGCAGATTAAAAGACGCTTCAACCATTTATTAACAGTCTTAGCATCTTCTTAAGCTCATCTATCTATTATTTATATTCCGGTTGCGTCTTCAAATACAGAATTTAGCTTATCAATCATTTCATCAAGCTTTTTCTTTTCATTTGCTATTTCATTTTTTAATAAGTTATATCTTACACCTATAATTTCTTGCTCAAGGTTGTCAATATATGGAACATCAAGTTCAAGTAAGGAATTCTTATTGATGTTTTTAATAACCGATCCAGATTCTAGAGTCTTTAATAACTGTTTGCCTGTTTTGCTATTTAAGAATGCATATAAATAAATTGGCATAACTTTATAATTAGTTATTCTAATAACTAGTAGGTTATTATAAGGGATTATTTTTCTATCTTCGATATTTTGAATTAAAGCAACTTTATCCGATGTTCCTTTGGCAGATATGATAATATCGTTTTCTTGCAAAAGATATTTCTTTATCTTGCTTTCTTCAATATTAATTGAAAGTAAATTATCGTAGTCTAAACCACCATTATCAATATTAGATATTCTAGCCACACTAACATTACCTTTGTTTGGTTCGAGTTCTAATACAGTTTTTGATGTATATTGGAAGCCGCTTAGTATTTCGGCGAAGTCCTTGATTTTAATAGAATTTTCAAATTTTGTTTTAAAAAATGAATAGGTATAAAAGCTTAAATTGTAATTATTTTCTTCGATTTTTTGATAATCAACCGGTTGTATTCTTGTGGCATCATTATGGGTAATTAAAGAATCAAATTCAAATAAATCAATTTGTTTTAGAGCACCTTTTGTTTTTAAAACACAGTCTGTGGCGTTAACCATTCTTACCGAATTACTTTTATATCTTTGCGAAAATATCATAAAGGCCAAGGAAACATTTGTGTTACAACAAATTCCTGATGGCATATATATTATTTCGTTTAATATTCCTTTATCTAGGATTTCTTTTCTTTTTTCTCTTTCTTGAGACGATGTTAATAAGCCAACTGGAACTAGGACAATCGTTGTACCTTCCTTGCTTGTTGAATTAATGGCTTCATAAATAAAATCCCAGCCATATTTAGTCGCTTTAGAATTATTTATTTCATTTTTATAATCGGAGTCTAAAGGGTATTCGAAGTAAACTGCATCATATTTATTTTTTGGTGAATAGTCTAAAATTCCATTTTGCGAAAAAGAATCTTCAATTATAAATGAATGCATTTTACTAATTAATACCGTAAGATAATCAACATCATATCCATATAATTCTGAATTTGTATAGTATTTTGCGCATTCACTTAAAAAACGATTGTTATTTGATAAAGTATTTAAAATTAAACTAAAATTACTGTTTTTTGTTATACACAAGGCAGCTTTAGCTAATTGGGTATTGGCTAAAGACTTATTTTTTGAATGTGAACAATAATTTTCATAATATTCAAATAAATCAATCTTAATATTTTCATCTTCATTATCTAGACTTTTATCTACTTCATTAAGGGCCTTTGAACATTTAAAATTGATGTATATTTCTATTCCTTTAAACAATTCTACAAGCTTAGGATAATTATTCGATATCTTTATACAATTTTCATCTATTGATTTATCGAAAGCTTCTTTAGATGAGTAATCGATTGAATTTAAATTATATTTGGTTTTTATGATGTTAAAAAAGCAAACTACTTTAATCTCAAAAGAAATGTCGTTTGGATCTAGCTCATAAGATGAAGCAATTTTCTTAATGGTTTGATCATAAAATTTTTCAGTACTATTTAACATGTTATTGCCTCCTAAGTTTTACAAAACTTATTTACAAATTAATAGTACATTGAGATAGATATTATGTCAATAAGTTTTTCAAAACTTAAAGTTATTATTATTACTTCAATTATGCTTCGCTTTATAAAAAACAGCTAGGTTTATTTCCTAACTGTTTTTTGTTGGTTGATTGTTATAGTTTGAAGGCAACAGTTGCAGCTTCTTCAGTAGCTTTGTTAGCTTGCCCTGAAGATGATGCATCACCTATTACATATAGCTCTTTTACTGTATCTTTTAAGCATTCTTCAAGAGGATTATATGGTTTAGAGCCCATAGCTATGATAATACTATCAAAGCCTGATGCAGCGTGTTCTTGATTATCTTGAGAATAGACTACACCATCTTTAGTAAACTTCTTAATACTAGCATTTAGGATGTATTTAGTATTATTTGAATCAAGTCTTGCCTTTAAATGAGTACCTACACCTAGTACACCATAGTTAACTGTAGGAATCATATCAATGATAGTACTTGTTCTGCCTGCTCTTTCTCTTAAGAAATCAGCGCATTCAAGTCCTACAAGGCCTGCACCCGCAATAAGTACATTTCTACCTACACTTACTTTTCCTTCGATGACATCATTTGCCATAAATACATTATCATTATCTATTCCTTCAATATGTGGCTTAGATTGTTTAGCACCAGTAGCTAGTATTACTACATCAGGGTTTTCTTTAGTAACAAGTTCTTTTGTTACTTCGCTGTTAGTGATATATTCTACGCCTTGTTTGCTTCCTTCTTGAATCCAGAAACGAAGTGGTGTAGCAAGTAGTGACTTACAAGGAGGTAGTGTTGCAATTCTAAATTGACCGCCTAGTTTATCTTGTTTCTCATATACCTTTACATGGTGTCCTTTTTTAGAAGCTACATAAGCGGCATATAAGCCTGCTGGACCAGAGCCAACAATCATTACATTCTTTGGATTTTCTACTTTATCAAAGTTATATTCTAGCTCATGGCCAACTCTTGGATTTACTAGACAACATGCTTGTAGATGATTTGGATCGGTCATATAGCCCATACAAGATTGTAGACAATTGATACATGGTGAGATTTCTGATATCTTGCCTTCTTTGGTCTTATTAGGGAAATCGGGATCAGCTAAAGATTGTCTTGAGATTGATACAAAGTCAGCCTTACCGGTTTCTAGGATATCTTCAGCAATTTCTGGTGTATTGATTCTATCGATAGCGATTACTGGAATATGTACGCTTTCTTTAATTTCTTTAGCGTTCTTGGCATTAAAGCCCATTGGTACATCCTCTGGTGCCGACATCCAATCTAGCGATGCATAAGTACAAATAGTAACTTCAATAGCATCATATCCGGCATCTTCAAAGTACTTAGCGAAAATTTTAGTATCAGAGATAGTTAGACCACCTGGTACTTTTTCTTCGCCTGATAGTTTAATAATAACCGGGAAATCACTTCCGCATTTCTTTTTAATATCCTTACAGATTTCACAGGCAAATCTAGCCCTATTTTCTAGGCTTCCACCAAATTCATCAAATCTTCTATTGGTAAACTCTGATAAAAATTGTTGTACTAGATAACCATGTCCAGCATGGATTTCAACTCCATCAAAGCCTGCTTTCTTGGCTCTTAGGGCTGCATCGCCAAACATATGAATGTTATCCCATACTTCTTCAGTGGTAAATTCATGTGGTACTTCATCAAACATTGGACAAGCTAATGGTGATGGTGCACTTACTTCATGTCCTAAGATAGCTTTAGTGTATTGTCTTCCAGGTTGATGAAGTTGGGGGAAGACGTATGCTCCATGTTTATGGATAGCGTCAGTAACTTCTTTCCAAGCGGGAATATGTTTATCATCACCAAGTGATGGTTCAAATGGAGTGCAAAATTCACTATCTTGAACTCTAGTTACTTCGGTAATAATTAGGGCATAACCACCCTTTGCTCGTGCTTCATAATAGGCTTTAGTTCTTTCAGTTGGTGTACCACCTAACTTGGCAAAGCCAACGCCCATTGCGCCCATAACAAAACGGTTTTTTAATTCTAGTGAACCTATTTTGCCGGGTGTAAATAATTTGTCATAATTCATAACTTATACTCTCCTTATGCTTATTGTAGGGAATATGTTATATTTTTCACATGTTTAATCTTACAAAAAATAATATAATATTTGTGCAAAGTGCACAAAGATATGTTAGAAAAAGAAACGAGTATTTTATTTGATTTAATTACAAGTAATGTTGATATAGATTACTTTAATAGTGTCATATCAAAAGATCTATTTGATAATCCAGTGATGATTACCAATTCTTTTTTCAAAGTTGTTTCAATGAAATCTAACAATGATTTTGACGATGAAGTGTGGAAATATGGTATGAAACATCATTGTTGTTCAAAGGAGTCGATTATAGCCTTTCACAATGACGAGGCATCTAGGGTGTTGTTTAATAGTAATGAAGCTTTTATCTATGATACAAATCTTGGCAAGCATATTCCTAGAATCTTATGTAGGATTGCCAGTAAAGAAGCAATACTTGGTTATCTAATTGTATTTGAAGTAAATCATAAACTTGATGATGTTGATTTAGCTAAGGCAAATCTTGTTTCAAAGGCTTTATCAGTTTTAATGAGTAATTTAGATGATGATGCCTTAGCTAATTCCAGAAGAGAATATTTCTATCGTAAATTAATTGAAGTAGAGACTAACAATTTACTTGATTTAGAAAATGAGATAGAACAGTTTAATTGGGATTTTAAGAGATATTTTAGAGTATTGTCTATTGTATCCAATAATAAGGGTCATTATTTTTACTTGTGTAATGAAATTAATAAGCTAAGTAATAATGTGACTTCTTTTGTTTATGATAATCAAATGGTAGTGATTATTAACTATGACAATAAAGATTACTTAAATGATATTGGTAAGATTATCAAAGACTATGATTGTATTGTAGGAATTAGTAGGTCTTTTGTTAGTTTAAGAAAGCTAAGGATTTATTTAAGACAAGCTATTAATGCTAGAGTATATGGTGTTTTGCTTAAACAAGAAGCTAATTATTATCGTTATAGTAAATATGAGTATTATGATATGTTGATGCATTATGATAAACAAGAGTGGTCTTCTTTATTATCGAGAGAATATTTAGCTTTAAAAGAATATGATGGTGTAAATAATACAGATTTAACCAATACTTGCATTACTTATTTCTTAGAAGGTTTAAAGGTTTCCAAAGCTAGTGAAAAGCTCAATATTCACCGTAATACTTTGATGTATAGACTAGAGACTATTAGGGATATTATTAAGGTTGATGTGTCTGATGTAACAATACTTGATTCTATTTATCATTCTAAGATGATAGATAGGCTTATAGAAGTAAGCGGATAATCTAGCACTAGTAAAAGACTATATTTTAGTGGACAAAGAAAAAATTTTCCAAATGTGTTAGGAATCTTACCTTTTTATGTCAATAAAGAAGTAGAGAGGTAAAAGAAATGAAAAATGAAATTATTAAGTTTGTAAATGAGAATTTAGAGTTGGATGTTGCGGTATCGCCAGACGATTAAACAGTGTGGCTGAATCGTAACCAAATTGCTCTTTTGTTTGATAGAGATATAAAAACCATTGGTAAGCATATAAATAATGCGTTAAAGGAAGAATTATCGAGTGAGGCAGTTGATGCAAAATTTGCGACAACTGCTTCAGATAATAAAAAGTACAGCGTTGAATATTATAACTTAGATATGATTATTTCTATTGGTTATCGTGTTAAATCTCAAAATGGTGTTATCTTCAGAAAAAGGGCAACCTCTATACTTAAAGATTATATGATTAAAGGTTATGCCATTAATCAAAAGAGAATGGAAGCTTTAAATAAAACGGTAGCTATTCAAACTAGGATGTTAGCTTCTGTTCTTGATATTGAAGAAAGTGATGTTTTAAAGACGATTAATCTATATACAGAAGGGCTTTCACTTTTGGATGATTTTGATCATCAGTGTATAGAAAAGCCCAAGGGGAATGCTTCGATATATCATCTATCTTATGTAGGGTGTAGAAAGATAATAGATGAAATGGCTAAAACTATTAATACTGAAGTTTTTGGTGTTGAAAAAGAAAAGGGAAAATTAGAAGGTATAATAGCTTCTATTTATTAGACGGCTTTTGGCGAAGAAGTGTATCCTTCTATTGAAGAAAAGGCAGCTAATCTATTATATTTCTTAATTAAGGATCATCCTTTTGCGGATGGGCGCAAAAGGATAGAAGCATCTATATTCTTGGATTTTTTAGATAAAAATAATAAATTATTTTCAAATAGCGTAATGGCTATTTCTAATAGTGCCTTGGTGGCGATAACGTTACTTGTTGCTGAATCTAAGCCTATAGAAAAGGATGTGATGGTTAAACTGATAATGAATTTTTTGGTTACGGAAGGGTAATTGTTAGTCAATATAACAGTTGTTGCAAATTTTGCGACAACTGCTTTTGCACAAGAATAAAACCTAATTGTTTTTCTGTTATTTTTTAATAATTGTTTTAAAAATATTAGGTGGTGTACATTTTTTTGCATCACCTAAGTGTTAAGTTATAAGTGTAAAGAGAAAGTTAGTACTCTTTAAAGGATGCACCAGTTACCTCCTTTCTGCAAAAGTTGTCTAGTTTGTGTAATTTTTTAGACTGGTGCGTTCTTTAAAGGGTGTTAGTGTTGGGAGGAATAAATATGTTGGAAGTAAAAGAACAGAATATAACAATATTATTACTAATGGTGCTAGTGAAAGCTGTTTGGAGATTATACCTATGGATAACTAAACATAAGAAATGGTTACTTGCGTATTACTTGTGGAAAACTAAGATTATCATGGAAATGCTTAAACATGTAGATAAGTTTTCTGATGACTATCCTAATGAAGTAACTAATAAATTATGTAGCTTGTATTTGAATATCGCTTCAAAAAAATTTGCGAAAATTAAGGCTAAAACAAGCAAGATAATGGGAAGTTTAATATGAGTGATTTAAACAGATTTATAGAGGCTCAAGATGGCTTGATTGGTGAAACTAGTGAATACCAGGAAGCCTTAAGTGAAATTAAAAAAGGATATAAATGTGGACATTGGATCTGGTTTATATTTCCACAATTAAAGGGATTGGGATGTAGTGCCAATGCACAGTATTATGGATTAGATTTAGATGAAGTTGATAATTATGTTTCTAATGAAGTTTTGTATCAAAGACTTATTGAGATAACTAAGGCTTTACTAAATAATGATGGCAAAATAGAAAATATTGTTGGTTATACTGATGCCTTAAAGATTAAGTCTTGTATGACGTTGTTTTATTTAAAAACCAATAATGAACTATTTAAGGAAGTTTTGGATAAATTCTATGGTGGAGAGTATTGCGAGTATACGAAGGAGAAAGTTAGATGATTACTTATTTAATCGTTAAGTTATGTGTTTGGATAATTACGGTCTGCTTAAAATTGTTGATTTTCCCTATTAAAGTAGTGTGGTATATTATGACTTTACCTTTTAGGATTTTGTTTGATGCATGTAAATAACATTATTGGCGCCAATAGAACTTTGTTTAAAAAGCTTTTATGTTCTTGCTAATGAATTAGGAAACTGAAGTGAATGTGCAGACGTTGAATGCGAGATGATAATTTGTTATCATTAGTTCGTAAATAACGAAATAATGATAAGGAGAAATATAAAATGATAGTTCTTAATCTTTCTTTAAATGGTATATATGGATTCAATAACTTTAATATTAACTTTAGTTATCCTAAGAAGATTGTAAATTCAATTATAGAAGAAGAACACCTTGAGGGTAGAGAACGTTTTCGTTATAAAAAAGCGGTAGTTTTGATGGGGGCTAACGCTACTGGTAAAACAAGCATGGGAAAAGCTTTGCTTGGTATTTTTAGTTTTATTAGCGATGGCAATTCAATGTCTTTATACAAGATGGTTACGGATAAGTCAGGAAGCTTTAGCATTGATTTTGTAAATGGTGACTACCGACTACAAAGACTTTCAGCTTCAATTGATGTTGAAAATGAGAGTGTAAGCATACAATACCATGTTGCCAATATCGATGTAATGGATTCATATGAAAAGTGTGTGGCTAAGTTAGAGGATAAAACAAACGAAGTATCTAACACACAATTGTTAAAGAAAATGGTTGGCGATATAAAATATCGCTTTGCTTATCCTGAAATTGAAAAATCTTTAAAATTAACTAATTCTAATAAAGATGTTTTATTAAAGATTACAAAAGCTGTGATTGGAACACTTGATCCTACATTACAAGATATCAGTATCTCAAAGGACTTAAAAGATACGTTTGTTATCCGTCGTGATAATGCTGAGATTATCATTCAAGATGGAAAACTTTTAAATAGAGAAGTATTATCTAGCGGAACTGCTGAGGGAATAGATATTGCCTTATTTTTAGCGTCAATAGTATTAAAGGAAAGTAGTTTCTATTATTGCGATGAACATTTTTCTTATATTCAAAGCGATTTAGAAAAAAGAATTTTTGGA
>CAVFKJ010000032.1:0-5825 GCA_963623125.1 Clostridium sp. CAG:217 | reverse complement strand
TAATAGATAACTCAAGTAACAAAGCTGTTACCTGTGAAGAATATATGAAGTCTAAGGATTGGACTTGGTCTGAAAGCAAGAAAGCGTGTGTATATAAAGTAAGTAATACAAATAGTAAATAATCAACAAGGTTTGGGTGCATGCTCAAACCTTTTATTTAGGGCTTGTGGCTAAAATAATGTGTCGTAACCTGGCTAAGATAATTTGGCAAACAACAACAAACAACCGCTAAATAACAGCAAGCGCTTACAAAATTGTGTTTTTAGGCTTGATTTTGCGCGCTCGGGGGGGGTACAATTTTAGAGTAAGAGGAGGGACTTAAATGAAAAGATTACTTACAATAATACTATCTGTATTTATGATGTTTTCATCATGCCTAATGATAAGTGCTGATGACTGGAAATTCGATAGTTCTACAACTTTTAGCATTTCGAGCGATGACAAAAATCTTATTTTTGAAGTTAGCGGAGATAATGCTGAAAAATATTTGGAATCGGTTGCGAATGGGACTGGATATATTAAACTTTGGTCAAACGATCCACGATTTGATGGAAGAATTGTTAATAAATCTTCAAATGATATAACCAGAGATGGCAAAAAGTTACTTGTCTCTAAACAAACTTTATTGGATAAAGGGTTCTATAATGGCCATTATTTATTTAATTTAGTATCAAGTGACACGTATTATATGCTTTCGGAAAGTGATGTTGATTTAGGAAGTAAATTAGATAAAAATCAAATAGATGATTTAAAATTAGTTGGTGAAATTCCTACACCAAAAGACGGTGAAAGCACAACGATTGATAAAACTAAATTGTATTTAGCTGATGCGAATGGCAATAAAGTTTCAAATGATGAGTTTGATTTTTATTGGGAAATACTTGTTACATCCGCTAACGGATCACAAGGCTTTAGTTCTGTATATACAGATACTTTTGTTACTGGAGAAACATATAGACTTGCGGTTGTATATGCGTATGTAGGTGGTAATAGTGATTCAATAAAATTAAAATATGGTGATCAAGAGTTTTCTAAGCCTACTTCTTGGTCTATTTACGATTTAGACAACGATGGTGAGTATGAGTCGGTTTGTAAAAACAATATCATTGCGTGTACTTATGGAAAAACAAGCGATGATACATATTTAAAAACATATAATGGTGTTCAATTCCGTAGCGGCGAATATGTAGCAAAGTCTTCTAAAGACATTGAAATCACTACAGCTCAAGATAACGCTGGTGATTTAGTAATTAAAGCTACAGGTAATGATGCGAAGGAATTTATTGATACTCTTTATCAAGGACATTATACTAATTACCAAACTGAAAAAAGCTTATATGCCGATATTCAGCTAATACATAGTGATGGTTATCAAGGCTATATAAAAAATCAAACAGATATTTATGATGATGGTAGCAAACATGAAGAAATTCATTTAAATAAGGTGGATGACAATACATTAAAAATGTCTAAAGATGATTTAGTTAAATGCAATTTTATTGATGGTGATTATAAAGTAGAGTTTAGACTTAATAACGGTGTTAATTATCCTAAAACTAACATAACTTTAAATACTGGTAAAACAGTGACTCCAAATAAATCATCAAAAATCAATATTCAATCAAGTATAAAGGCACCAGTTGAAGGTGATAGTACAACTATTGATACTTCAAAAATAACAATTACCGATGCAAGTGGAGAAGTAATACCAATCATTACTACAACTTCTGAAGGAGTTGGCTGTATGGTAACGTGGGCTGAACCTGAAGAAAATAATAAGTATGTTTACTATCAAATCACAAAAGATAAAACTTTCATAGCAGGCAAAACTTATTATTTAAGAGTTGATTATTACTATTATGGTGTAGATAAGTATGGAGATGAGCCTATAGAGGTGACTTCTAATAAGAGCTTTGAAAATATAGGTACAAACGCTCCTGGAGCTGCTGGTGGAACAGGTTTGAGATTAACAAGCATGACTACATTTATTGGTTCATATGAAGCTAAAAAATTAGTCAAGGATGAGACAATAGCTGAAGTTACAGAATCTAGTAAGGTTAAAACTTCCACATTAACAACAAGTGTTGAAACTTTACAAAATCAAATCCTAACAAAAGAAGATAAGGCCGAATTAGCAAATGGTACTGAAATTAAAACATATCTAACGATTAGCGATAAAGAAGTAAGCGACAAGGATAAGAAGACTGTTGAAGACAATCTAAAAGGCAATACTATAGGTCAAATCTTAGATATAAAACTAATGAAACAAGTTGGTGAAAATGAGGCTACACTTGTTAGTGAATTAAATAAAGGAACTGGCCAAGTTGAAATTTCTTTGAAGATTGATGATTCACTAGTAAATAAGGATTCTTCTATGCAAAGAGAATACAAGGTAGTTAGAATTCATGAGAATAAGGACACAGGTAAGTCTGAAGTTGCTACTATTGATGCAACTTATGATGTAGCTAGCAAGACTGTTAAATTTAAGACGGATAGATTCTCTACTTATGCGTTAGTATATAAGGATGCTAAGAAGCCTATATCAACTAATAATAACGATAGCAATGATTCAAATCATTCTGATTCTAAAGTAGTTACTTGTGAAGAGTATATGAAGTCTAAAAACTGGACTTGGTCAGAATCTAAGAAAGCTTGTGTATACAAAGTAAGTAATACGAGTGCTGAATAATTGAAGTTTTAAGAGGTTTAGGTGTAATGCTTAAACCTTTTATTATGGCTTTAAAAAAATCCAACTATTTGTTGGATTAATGATTTAAGATTGCTTTTGATAGTTTGGCAATTGAGAAGTTTGGATCAATTTTCTTTTGAGTTTTAATTATCTTAGAAATTGATTTCTTTACACTTCTCTTACTTCTTCTTGTTTCGTTATAGTCTTTAGTTATTGAGCTTACTAATGCAAATATCAATAACACATTCTTGAAGAAGGGGATACTTGTACTTGTAGTATGTTGTATCTGTTCACTTTTTTCTTTAAGTGAATTAAGATTATTTACTATCTTTTCACCATTTTCTACTATTGGGATTGATGCTTGTCCTATTTTACCTAGGGCTAATAGCGTTTTTATTAGATATACTACAAGAATAATTCCAACTAGTATATAGGCATATTTAATATAAGAATTTATGGCTGTTAATATGTTCATAGCTTTATTTTATCACTTTCTGTATTATTTCTTCACCACATAAAATAGGGTTGATGCCTTTTGTTAGTTCAACTATTTTATCGTTTGTGGCTTGAGGGTTAAGACAATAGTAGATAGTAACATTTTCGTTATATTCTTTTTTAATATATAGCGTATTTTTGCTTAAGTAATTATCTACTTTATTAGCTAGTTCATAGCTTAGTTCTAATTTATATTTAGGATATTTAACATCTTCAACTATTGTAGCTTTTTCTAATGCAAGTGATGTCGCATTGCTATAGGCTCTTATTAGGCCACCTGCACCTAGTTTTATGCCACCAAAGTATCTTACAACTAGAGCACAAGTATTATTTAATTTTTGTTTATCTAATACATTTAAAATAGGCATGCCGGCTGTTCCACTTGGTTCGCCATCATCGTTACTTCTTTTGATGTTGTCGCACATTAAAGCAGAACAAACATGAGTGGCATCATAGTGTTTCTTTTTTATTTCTTTTAAATACGTTTTATATTCTTCTTCATTGTTTATATGCTTTATATAGGCTATAAAACGTGATTTTTCAATGATGTAGGTATTAACGGTTTCTTCTTTGACATACATGTTTTTATTATAAATAATTATGTTAAAATATTAAACATGCGTAGTTTAGAGGAAGTTTTAAAAGATTTAAAGGATGCTGAGAAGGAGTTCAAGGAGAAATGTGAACTCTATGGCATTGTTGATGATAAGAAGAAAAAAGAGGAAGATAATAAAGATAATGAGAAGGTTAGCGATAAGAACTAATCTTTTTTTATGCGTCATTGTATAATAGTCACATAAGGAATATTTAATATGAATATTGATCAAATTACAACTTTTCTTGCGGTAGTTGATTATGGCACTATTTCGGCTGCAAGTGACAATTTATTTATTACGCAATCTAATGTTTCTAAAAGATTAAAGAGTTTAGAGGATGAACTTGGTGTTGAACTATTATTAAGGCAAAAGGGCATTCGTAATGTTAAGTTAACTGAATATGGGGTAAAGTTTATTCCTATTGCGAGACAAATGTTAACGTTACTTGATAGCTCTAATAATTTAAAGAATCTTGAGGAAGTAAGAACTATTAGAATTGCGGGTGAGGATACGGTTAATAGTTTTACACTTGTGCCTTTGTTTAAACAACATATTAAAAAGTATCCAAATATAAAGTTATCTATTTTTACTAAGTCTTCTTCTGAAATCTATGCTTTAATTGAAAATAATTCAGCGGATATTGGTTTTACTTTCTCTAGAACGAGTTATTCTTTCGCAACTAGTAAACCGGTATATCGTGAATTAATGTATTTAGTTTGCAAAAAGGGTAGTAAATATTATGATGATTATGATCCAGCATTATTAGAGGCTGATAAAGAGGTTTATTTATATTGGGGTCATGAATTTTTAGAGTGGCATAATTTATATATTAATCCTAATGATAATAAGCTTGTTACGGTTAATGTTGGTAGTATGATGCAACTGTATTTAGATGAAATAGATAATTGGGCTATTGCACCTATTTCGATTATTGAGGCTATGCGAAATAGTCAAAATAGCGATATTGTCTATTATCGTTTAAAGGATTCACCTCCACCTAGAATTTGTTATGAAGTAAAAAGACGTAATCCTGATTCTTATCAAGAGAATGCGATTAAGACTTTTGAGGAAGAACTTGAACGGTTTGTAAAGGATAACAAATATGTTTGTACTTATCAAGATTGGATGGGAAATTAACAAGAGGGAATGATTAACTACTAAGACAAAGAAAAGGCTAGTGTGTGCTAGTCTTTCTTAAATTTATGGATATCTACATCTAATGGTTCATCTATTGTTTCGGATATGTATTTACCATTTTTCTTTCTTTGTTTAACGCATTCTGTTAAGATATATTCTATTTGACCGTTAATACTTCTAAAGTCATCTTCAGCCCAAGCTGACAAATCATCAAATAGTTTTTTAGATATTCTTAGTGGTACTTGTTTCTTTTCCATTAGTATAGTGAACCAGAGTTAACGATAGGTTGAGCATCTTTATTACCACATAGTACAACTAATAGATTAGAGACCATTTGGGCTTTTCTTTCTTCATCTAAATCAACTACACCATTTTCCTTTAGTCTTTCAAGGGCCATTTCTACCATGCCTACTGCACCATCAACTATCATCTTTCTAGCATCTATTATAGCGGCTGCTTGTTGTCTTTGTAACATTACTGAGGCAATTTCAGGAGCATAGGCAAGATAAGTTATTCTAGCATCAACTATTTCTAGTCCTGCTTCTTTTACTTTATCTTGAATTTCAGCTTTAATTCTAGAAGCTACTACTTCACTTGATCCTCTTAAAGAGCCATCATCGGCTATGCCATCACCTGTTGTATCGACATTACTTGCCACATCATACGGATAGATTCTTACAACATTTCTAAGGGCACTATCACATTGCAGACTTAGATATTCTTTATAGTTATCAACATTGAATACAGCCTTATAGGTATCGTTTACTTTCCAGATAACGGCTATGCCTATTTCAACAGGATTGCCTAAACAATCATTTATCTTTTGAACAGCGTTATTTAAAGTCATCATCTTTAAAGATATTTTATTAGAGCCGATTTCATAAGTTCCTTCCATCGTTTTCTTTTTA
>CAVFKJ010000031.1:8961-16035 GCA_963623125.1 Clostridium sp. CAG:217 | reverse complement strand
TTCATCATCTTCATCTTTTTTAACAGATTCTTCTTTACCATCAAAAAGATCTTTAAACTCATCAATCATACTATTTTTAGAAATAAAAGAATCAAAAGCCTCTTTTCCAGCATTAATTAAATTTTCACTTGAATTTGCACCATGAAAAGAATTGTCTATTTTATTAGATAATTCATTCTTAATCTTATCCAAGTCCACTTCCTTCAATTCTTTTATTTCTAAAGATTCATCACTTAAATTATCTTTTAAATAATCAGCGGCCTTAGAAATAAAACCCAATAACGCTAAATTCTTTTCTTCCATATTATTTTTTCTTGCTAGCTAACAAGATGCCATCTCCAACATCTTCAAAAAACATTATATCAAAACGCTTATCATTTCGCATTATTTGTAAAAAATTAATCAATTTTTTAACCAAAGAACGCGTATTTTTACTCTTGATATTTTCTACATCATATACCAAACCATGAAAAATCATGTTGTCATAAACAAATACACCATCATCTTTTAGATTATCTAAAAACTGTTCTGTATATTTATAATATTGCGCCTTAGCCGCATCAACGAAAATCAAATCGTATTTTTTATCTGTTTTAAACTCTTCAATTGGCATAAAATGTACATTAATACGCTTATCAAGCCCCTCGTTTTTTATATTAACGATAGCTTGTTTATACATTTCTTCATTCTTTTCAATGGTATCGATATAAATATCATCCCTAAGACTTGCCATTTGCATACTAGAATAGCCAACAGCACAACCAAGTTCTAATATATCTTTAACATTTCGCTCTTGTATTAGTTTTAGAATAAACAAGAGCCCATCATCTTTAATAATGGGCACTTTTTCTTCTAATGCTTTCTTTTTAATCTCATCTATCATTTAACAACACTGCTTAAGAATTCCTTCATCTTCAAAGCCTTATCAACAGCGTTTTGATAGCTATCAGCCTTGGTAGATAAATAAATCTTACACTTAGGCTCCGTACCACTTGGTCTAATAGCCACAAAAGAACCATCTTCTAAATAATACTTTAAAGCATCTGTAACATCAAAACCTGTTAACTGACTTATTGTACCATTTTCTTTGACTGTTCTTAACTTATAATCTTCAATCTTTACTGTTTTTAAACCAGGAACCTCAATTGGATTGTTTCTAATACCTTCCATAATGTTTTGAAGCTTAATTGCACCATCAGCACCAGGAAGCATAATTGAAAATTGCATATCATAGTAAGCGCCAACTTTTGTAAAGATATCGCATAAAACATCATATAGACTCTTTCCTTGATTATGATAATATACTGCTGCCTCAGCTAACATCATACAAGCTTGGGTTGCATCCTTATCTCTTACAAAAGGGCAAATTAAAGAACCATAAGATTCTTCATAACCAAAGACATAAGTCTTCTTACCATTTTCCTCATATTGTTTAACTTTATTGCCAATATACTTAAAACCAGTTAAAGTCTTTTCACATTCTACGCCATAATAATTAGCGACAGCTTCACCAATATCACTGGTAACAATTGTATTAAACATAACCGGATTATCAACATTAATACCAAGTTCTTTTCTAGTACTTAAAATGTATTCTAGTAAGATAGCACCGGTTTGATTACCATTAAAGATAAAATAATCGCCATCTTTTTTAACACCAACACCCATTCTATCGCCATCTGGATCACACACTAATAGTAAGTCACCATCAATTTCTCTTGCCTTAGCAATAACGCCTTCATAAGCACCAGCTTCCTCAGGATTTGGTGTCTTAGTATTAGGGAAATCGCCATCAGGAGTAGTTTGTTCTTCTACAGCCATAACATTAAAACCAGCACGCTTTAAAGTTTCTCTAACCGGAATATTACTTGCGCCATGTTCTGGAGAAAAGACAATCTTAACGCTATCCTTATTAGCTAAATCTTTTCTTAATGAAATGCCTAAAACATTTTTATAGTAGGCTTCATCAACTTCATCATTAACGATATTGATTAAACTTTTATCATAATCACCAATCTTAATTGACAATAAATCTTCAATCGCATTAACTTCTTTTGTAACTAATGCTGCAACCTCCGGAATAAGTTGGCAACCAGTTTCATCATATAGCTTATAGCCATTATATTCTTTTGGATTATGGCTAGCTGTAATCATAATACCGCCATCACACTTAAAATAACGCACTGTAAAACTAAGCTCTGGTGTAGGTCTTAAAGAATCAAATAAATAAGTCTTAATACCTTGACTTGCAAGTAAAGCGGCACAATCATAAGCGTACTCTTTTGAATTATGACGATTATCATAGGCAATCGCTACACCATTTTTATGATTCTTATTTAAATAATTCGCAAAACCAAGCGTAGCCTTTCTGATTGTATAAATGTTAATACGGTCCGTACCAATTCCCATCACACCACGCATACCAGCAGTACCAAATTTAATATCTGTATAAAAAGCATTTTCAATCTCTTTATCCGACATCTTCTTTAGTTCTTCTTTAGCATTTTCATCCAAATTTGGATGATTTAACCACTTATTATAAACATCAATATACGACATAAAATCCCCTCCTAAAAAAATAGAGGAGTATTTTGCTCCTCTATAATAATATCAATATTAGCTTAGACTATCCTATTACTTTTTGAGCTTTAAGAATATCTTCGATTTGCTTGATAGCTTCCTCTTCATCTTCACCATCACAAGAGATAGTAATTTCAGATTGGGTAGGAATACCTAAAGACATAACACCCATGATTGACTTCATGTTTACAACCTTACCATTAAAACCAATCTTAACATCACTCTTAAATTTACTTGCAGCATTTACTGCAACAGTAGCAGGACGAGCATGAAGACCAACAGGATCTACAACTAATACGCTAATTTCTTTCATTTTTAATCTCCTTTTATATATTTATATTTTAAATCTTGTGAAAGCGCTTTACAAGATTTAATTTCAATATTTAACATCCTTAGTAATGATATCACAATATAATTTATTAAAACTTATTTATTAAGCCAATTATTTAAATCACTAATTAATTGTTTTGTTCTAACTTCTGTACCTTTTTCATTTAAATGTAATATCGCATTATAGAAATAATCATAAGGATACATATAATCAGTATAGTTTGAAATAACTGGGCAATCTAAAGCGCTAGTTAAATCATCTTGAAATTTAATGATATCTTCTTTTGTATAAGTATCATATTCCCCATGTTCAATTGGATAACCAGCTACTAGTAAAGTAGCACCCTTAGACTTACAATAACTATTTAGTTCATTAAGTCTATCTGTACATTCTTTTCTAACCGAAGGCAAAGCAGAGTGATTCTTTTTAAAATATTCAGCTGTAATAGGATTAGCTTGAGGCTTATAAACTACATCACCATATTCATTAAAAGCTTCACGACAATATGAATTATCTGTTTTTAAATTGCCCTTATGAGTTAACCATAATAAATAAGATTTACGCAAATAAGTAGGATAAGCCTTTATAAGATCCTTGTAGTCTTTCTTTCTAAAAATCTTAAAAACTTCACTATTATAGTCATATGTTAATAAAGCCAATTCCGCATCACCAATTGTATCCTTATCCGAATAATCAGAGTGACATACAATCACAATATCACCTTCATTAATTCCTTGTTTTGCCGCTTCTTCATGGAAAGCATTACCCAGTCCGGCATGAAGTCCCATATTTACAACTGGCATTCCTGTTGCTTCTTCAATAAGCTTTGAATCAAAACCATAGGCCACATTGGAATTACCTACCAAGATAATCTTAGGTTCTTTAATACTTTTTAAACGCTCTAATTTATCTAAAATAGCCGCATTATAGCTATACTTATATTGACTACCTATTACCTTATAATCAAATGTTATTAGGCCAGCTAATACAACAACTATTAGAAGGACAAATATAAGAACTTTTTTAATAAATCTTTTCATCATAAATCCTCCTAAAATTGAAAGTAAATAAATTCATTAAGATTACTATATGGCATACTAACAATTAGCCATACAACAAAGATTAAATATATAGCCCATCTTAATGCTTTCTTTTTGCTAGAAATACAAGCTATCACATCACTGTTCAAAGAGAAATAATCATATACTCCAAGCAATATTAATGATGGAATCAAAAACAAGAAATTAGTCATACCAAGTCCCATATCTGAAAAGCCATTGCTGATATAAGCTGAAACACTTCCCATTCCCTTATACCAGTTAGTTAATACATAATTGGCGTCACTTATTGAATTAGACACAAAGAATACCCATGTAAAGGTTACAAAAATAAAGACAAGAACAATTCTAAAGAACTTAACAACTCCCCTGCTTTTTTGTTTATTTTTAGGAATTAAAAGATTTTCGATTGCTTGAGCTAACCCATGAATACCACCCCACACAACATAAGTCCAATTAGCCCCATGCCATAGTCCACTAGCTAAAAAGGTTACAACTAGATTAAAAGTATGTCTAAGCTTTGAGCATCTATTACCACCAAGTGGGATATAAATATAATCTTTAAACCAAGTGGATAATGATATATGCCATCTACTCCAAAATTCCTTAATACTTTGCGAAAAATAAGGGCTCTTAAAATTAGTCATCAAATCAATGTCTAAAAGTTTAGCACTGCCAATCGCAATATCAGAATATCCTGAGAAATCACAATATATTTGAATAGTAAAAAATATAGTAGCCAACAATAAAGAAAATCCTGAAAAATTAGATGGATTATCATAAATTGCACTAACATATGTTGATAAGCCATCCGCAATAACCATCTTCTTAAAAAAGCCCCAGGCCATTAATTTAAGGCCATAAGTAGCCTTATCATAATCAAATTCATGTGTAGCTTTTATTTGTGGCAAAAGATTACTTGTACGCTCAATTGGCCCAGCTACAAGTTGAGGAAAGAAAGAAATAAAAGTTGCATAATAACCAAAATGCTTCTCAGCTTTTACATCTCCTCTATATACATCAATTACATAACTAAGGGTTTGAAATGTATAAAAAGAAATGCCTACTGGCAATAATAGTTTTAAAGTAATTGGTTGAAGTTTTATAGAAAATAAAGTAAATAAATTAACTATTGATTCACTTACAAAATTAAAATACTTAAAGAAAAATAATACACCCAGACATAAAATAGCTGTAAAAGCTAAAACCATCTTCTTTTTCTTTTTAGAATCTTGTTTTTCTATTAAAATAGCCGCAATATAAGAAACAAAAGTAGTAAATAGAATAAGTACCACATACTTAACATTCCAACTCATATAAAAATAATAGCTGGCAATAAATAGTAGTATCCAACGATATTTATGGGGCAATAGCCAATATAAGATAAACACTATTGGCAAGAATATTGCATAAGACAACGAATTAAATAACATAATCTACATCTCCACCTTTTATGTAAATACTGTATTATTTAACCATTTTTATGCCGAATATTAAATATTATCTTTATTCATAATAAATAAATGCTTGAACAATAGATCGATTAAAAAGGATATCGATGTAAAATATAAATCCACTTCGATATCCTTTTTACAAACAAATTAATTATTCTCTTGATGTTCTATCTTTCTACAATATGAATACCATTTAAGAATCTGTTGAATTCGTTTTCAATAGAATTATTAAATTCGGCATATTCACATGTATCATAAATCGCAAAAATTATCTCTACTGCATAGCCATTATTTTCAAACCAATAAATTTTGTATCCATCCTCACCGCTATATAAAAGACCGTTTAGCCCATTAATATTAACCCCTTCACAAGAGTATTCATTAGATAACGAATCTCTTTCTTCGTTATAAACATCTGAATCTATTTTTAAAGTATCAAAATAGTAAGCATAACGATAATCGCCAAACAAGCGAGGAGCAAGTTCGTTGCAATAATCGATATTATCCGGAATTATTGTAAGCTCTTTAGCGCCCCAACCTTTTGTAGTTATATACTCATCACTACCTTCTATTGGTACGTTTCTTTCGTAAGACGAAATATAGCAATCATAATCACTATAAACATCAACTAAATCAGCAACATCGTAGGCATAAAAATTAAAAGCAATATTAGATGAAACATTCTCGTCAAAATCATAAGCTTCAACTTCAAACAATTTATTCTCTCTAATCTTTTGAATGCAAACGGCAGTAACTAGAAAATATTCTGAATGATCGCTAGTCATGACGCTCGGATTTTTGCTATTGTCATTAATTTTCTTTTCATTGTAGTATGAATACATAGCAACTAAAAATTTGTCATCTTTAATATCATCAACAACATACACTTCGTTGTAATAAAATTTAAGATCATTATAGTCTCCTCTTGCACCTTCAGTTTCTGTGGTGAAGTGAGCAATGTTTAAACCATTAATTTTCTTAACAACAACATCAGTTGTAGCGTTAACGTTGCTTGCTAATTCACTTGCAAATTCCTGAAGTTTTCTACCATTTCTATCACAAGTGTACGATGATGTGTCCATATATTCGCCCCTTATAGTCCCATTATAATAAGCATAAGAATAAGATGAACCACCTACGCCTAATGTCTCGTAAATTGTATTAGAAGAATAGCTATAACTAGATACAAGCCTATCGAAGTATTCTTCGTCATCGTTATATTGCAAATACATTTCTCTTGCCATCTCAATAAAATCATCATTATTTTCAGACTCAATGTTTTCGATTTTTGTTGTATTAGATGTACCGCTTGGAATCAATGGTTCATTAGTAGATTTTATACTAGTAGTTTTGTCTAAACTACTTCCATTTGAACCGCCACATGCAGTCAATATTGTAATAGCCAACATTATTACAATCAACATTAATAGTTTCTTTTTCATATTATTTCCCCTTATTCCACTATCCCTTTAATAAAACATATGTCTTAGGAAGAAAAGTGCCTAATATATTGTTTTCCATCCAAATCATCTTTACCTGATTTACGAGCTCTTGTCTTGTTGCTTTCAAATTAAAGATAAGCGTTCTTATCCCAATAAAGACTTCAACAATAGCAAAATAATTGTTTTATATCTGCCCCATCTTCCCTTTT
>CAVFKJ010000031.1:0-8816 GCA_963623125.1 Clostridium sp. CAG:217 | reverse complement strand
AAAAAAAAAAAAAAAACGGATTGTCAATACAAACAACCCATTAAACAGCCTAATAAAATCTTCCTCCGATAACTAATAAATATAGAATACTATGTCCATTTTGTCTTAACTATATGTATGAAGTCAAAGGCAGTAAATCAACTATAAAGATATTTTAGGCCGACGCATGGAGTTTCTTAATATAATCAAAAAGTTACTACTTTTATTTATGATAAGTTTCATGATGCAGAATTTTGAAGCTACGATATATTTGTTCTAACAAGATAAGTCTTGTCATTTGATGCAAGAAGGTTAAATCTGATAACTTGATTTTATAATTAGCTCTTTTTCTAATTTCTTCGCCAAAGCCTAAAGAACCACCAATGACAAAAGTAAGTTTAGAATTGCTTATAAATAACTTATCAACTTTATTAGCTAAAGAAATTGAATCAATACTCGCGCCATGTAAATCAACAAGAATCACATATTCATCGCTATCAATCTTATCTAAAAGACGACTAGCTTCAATATCTAATACTTGTTTCTCATCATCCTTTATAGCTTCATCTTTTACTTCCACTATCTCTAATTTATGGTACTTATTAATGCGCTTTTTATAATCATTAATTAAAGCCAAAAGATGTTCATCCTTTACCTTGCCAACACACAATACTTTAATCATAAATATTACCTGATAAAGTTATAGTTTCGTTGTTTCTTACAACTAGAACATTTATTTGACTAAAGTCACCATAAATGACATTCAATAAATCCTTATATGTATCAATCTTTATATCATTAATTTCTCTAATAACATCACCCCTTAAAAGGCCAATATTATTAGCTAAGCCAGATGCTGTAACATCACTTACATAATAGCCACTTGTTACATCAATTGGGATATTTAAGCTATTAGTCTCATAATTTTCTAAATCACAAATAAATTTACCCTTTATACCTAGATCAAGACGATTGATTGCTTGTTTTGTAAATAAATTGTCTGCCACAATCTTAGCTTCATTGATTGTTAAAGCTAAAGTTATATCATCATCCTTCATTGTGATAATACCAATAGCTTCACCATTCATATTAAACAAAGGAGCACCACTATAACCATCAGTAAAATTGCCTGTTAATTGAATAGTACCTAGAACATAATTATAAGAATCTTCATTAAATGTAATACTGTTAGACACTTCACGATACTTACTGCTTACCATACCAAAACATGTAGAAAAATCATAATCTAAATCACTATTAGTACCAATACTTAAGGTAAATTCACCACTTTTAAGTAAATCGCTATCACCAAATTCCATTATCTCTACTTCGTAAGGAAAATAACACTCAACCATGGCTATATCGGTAAATATATCATGTCCAATAACATTGCCGCTTACTTTAAGACCATTGTTAAAATAAACAGTGGCACTATTTGAAGAACTAACACCATGAAAACAAGTTAATAAGTAAACATTATCATTTTCTTTCTTATAAATAAAACCACTTGAAAATACACCATCTTGTTCAATCGCCACTATCTTAGACTTATTTTCTTCAACCACATCAGACAAGTCGGTAGAAAAACCAGACACTTTATATTCATTGACAATTGAATTATTACTGCTTACTTTCTTTAGATTTTCGCTTATGATAACACTTAATATAATAAGCCAAATCACTAGAATACTAATAATAACGATTAAAACATTTCTTCGCATATTAACTCCATGGTACCGTAGTACAATCCATTATCGTACAAGCATCCGTTATAACTCCATTAACAATAAAGTGGAAATGTGTATGAACACCCGTTGCATAACCTGTCATACCCATTATACCAATTTGCTCACCTCTGCTTACAACTTGGCCAACTTCAACTAGAATACTAGACATATGACCATAGTGGGTCTTATAACCATTTTGATGGTCTATTACCACATAATTTCCATCAATACTATTATATTGAGCTTTTTCAACAACACCTGTATCAGCCGCATAAACAGCACCATATCTTTCATATTGATTGACAAAGTCTGTTCCAATATGTGAACCAATACCTGGAATATAGTAACAGCCCCAACCACAAGTAATCATTGGATTATCAACTGGCCATACATAGTTACCAGTACCAGTATCAGGTTTCTTACCCGTTCCAACTCTAATTACACCTTGAATTGAAGGAGATACGACATAAGAGCTTTTTACACTACCAGTTTGAAGCACACCATTTACCCAAGTTTCTTCATAAAGAACATTCTCACGACCATTTTGTTCAGCAACATCAATCTCAGTTGTACCACTGATAATCGAAGAATCACTTATATATTGAGGAGAATCCGGAACGATAATCTCTTGGGCCAATCTTTCTTTTGTAACCTCAACCGTAATAGGACTTGAGAAATAAGTTACATTAAGCTTCATACCAGCACTTAATACTTGATCAACCGAAAAGATTTGATCTTGATTAATAAGCATTAATTGTCTTGGCGACATATTCTTAAATTGATAGCCAATACCACGCAATGTATCACCCGTTTTAGTCTCATAATATTGTCTTTCACTATTTCGACCATATGATAAATAATCATATACTTCGCTAACACTTGTAAAAACCTCATCAAAAGAAGCATAGGTAGTAGAATAAGAAATGTTTTCAACAATTCTAACGCCTGTATCCACGCTACCAAAATCGGTAGGTTCACTAATACTATCGCCATTTCTAATGGCCTTAAGCGTATCTTCGTCAACAAAGTTTAATAAAAACATATCTCTAGCTGTATAGAAATCCTCTAGATTACTAACATAAATTACATCATAAACACCATTTGAAGTAGAAAATTCTATCGCATTAGCCTTTACACCAAGCAAGTTGTTTTCAATTAGATAGTTTACTATCTCTTCATCCTTATCCTCAAAAATAGAAAAACCATCTTCACTAAGTAAATAAACTTCTTCACTTAAGCCTAATTCCGTATCCGGAAACTTATCCTCATATTTAGCATATTCATTATTAATTAAGGTATTAAAATAATTTAAATCGTTAACTACACCAACAAGTTCACCCTTATAGTAAAGCTTATTATAAGTTTTTTTCTCTTTACTTATAGAAGTAATATTTTGTTCGATAATTGAATTAGTCTTATAAGACTCACTTTCCACCTTATTTAATCCACTAATAAAAGGTATTCCAATAGAAATGAATACACTTAATATAAAACAAACAATTACGCCAATAATCTCTTTCTTTTTCATTGTTCACTACTATTACTAATTGAAAAGAAAGCGTTGATATTTTTCTCAAAAGCTAATTTAACAGTGCCAATAGGGCCATTACGATGCTTAGCGATAATAAGTTCAACATCTTCTCTTTCTTCATTACGCTCTTCAGCACGTTTATAATAATCTTCTCGATAAATAAACATAACAATATCCGCATCCTGTTCCAAAGAACCAGACTCTCTAAGATCTGACAACATAGGACGCTTATCATCTCTTTTTTCAACACTTCTCGAAAGTTGTGACAAGGCAATAATAGGCACATCAAGCTCTCTAGCCATAGCCTTAATCTTACGCGAAATATCCGATACTTCTTGTTGTCTAGATTCGCCACCACCACTAGCTTGAATAAGCTGAATATAGTCAATAATAATTAAATAAAGACCATGGTCTTGTTTTAATTTACGACATTTAGCATACATATCGCTTACTTTAAGACCAGGCGTATCATCAAAGAAAATCAATTCACTTTTAAGCTCTTGGTTAGCTTCCCTTACCTTTTGCCACTCTAATTCATTTAATTGACCTTTTCTAATCTTTTGGCCATCAACCTTAGCTTTAGCCGACAACATACGATTGGCCAATTGCTCAGCTGGCATTTCCAAAGAAAAGATAGCACAAGCGCCTTGGGTAACAGCTGCCGAATTTAAGGCAATATTTAAAGCCAAAGCCGACTTACCCATACTTGGTCTAGCCGCCAATAAAATCATATCGCTTCTTTGTAGACCTGCCGTCATCTTATCAAGATCACTATATCTTGTCCTAACACCTGTAATCGCATTGCCACTTTCTTCGATTTGTTCTATCTTCTTAATAGCCGCATCAAAAACTTCCTTGCCTGACTTAAAATCACCATCAACACGGCTTCTTGTAATATCAAGAATCTTCTTTTCGGCAAGCTCTAAAACTTCATCAATACCATTTTTGCCATCATAGCCATCACTTGCGATATCTTCACCAGCCTTAATAATTTGCCTTTGTAAAGACTTATCTTTAATGATACGAATATAGTCTTTAGTATAGCCTCTATCAATTGTTGAATCAGTAAGTCTTAAAAGATAGTCTAAGCCACCAATCTTATCAAAATAATCAAAATCCTTTAATTTAGTACTTAAAGAAACAGTATCAACATTCTCCCTATTCTCATGCATCATCAACATGATTGAATAGATTTTGCGATTTTTCTCCAAATAAAAATCTTCACTGACAATACCAGCTTCCGCACACTCTCTTATCGCATCATTATAAAGTAAAATGTTACCTAGAAGAGATTCCTCTGCCTCTAAGCTGTTAGGCAATGACTTATTATTCATTATTCTTCAACCAATTTAACTCTAATAGTACCAATTACACCCTTATAAAGTTCAACCTTAACATGCGAAAAACCAAGGGTAGTAACAGGGGCATTATCAATGATTTTGTGCTTATCGATTTCAATACCCTTTTTCTTTAATTCTTCGCAAATTTCCTTTGTTGAAACTGAACCAGAAACACGACCATTATTAGCCTTAACCTTAAATTCTAATTCCAAAGTCTCAAGCTTTTCCTTAGTCTTTAAAGCTTCTTGTTTATTAAGCTCATCTTGTTTAGCCTTTTCCTTGTTTTGTTTCTCTAATACTTTATTAGCACCAGAACTAGCTACAACAGCTAACCCTCTAGCAATCAAGAAATTACGCGCATAACCATCCGCAACTTCCTTAACTTCACCTTTTTTACCAACTTTTTTTACATCATTCAATAGTATTACTTTCATCTTCCTTCACGCTTTCTAAATATTCATCAATTCCATTTATCAGACTATTATACAATTCATTAATCGCAATGTCCTTTTTTTGTAAACCAGCAGCCGTCATATGACCACCACCACCAAGTTTCTCCATAATAACTTGAACATTAATTGAACCGTCACTTCTTGCACTAATGGCCACTTCATCCTTATTCGTCTTACAAACCACAAAAGCGGCATTAATCTCTTTAATTTCCACCATACTATCAACAGCTTGAGAAGCAATGCTTCTAGGATATACATCATCATCCTTATAGGCAATAAGAATATTATTCTTATATTGTTTAGCACAAGCAATCAAATCATAACGCTTCTTACTTAAACTATATGGCTCCTCAATTAACTCTTCACACTCTTTCGCATTAGCTCCAAGTTGTTTTATCATCTTGGCGACATCGAAAGTTCTTGAATCACTTCTATTTCTAAAATGATTAGTATCAATTAGTAAACCAATATACATAATATTAGCTTCTTCCTTAGTAACTTCCATATTTCTAGAGAAATAAGGGAATAATTCAACAACCATTTCACTAGCTGAACTAGCACCAGCTTCAATATACATAAACAAGGTATCAAAATCCAAGTCGGCACTTCGTCTATGGTGATCAATAATAACAATCTTGTTCGCACTAGTTAATAAGTTAGGTGAGCTAGTTACATTCTTTGAATGGTGATCAACCATTATTACCAAAGTATCATCACTTAACAAGCTAATAGCTTCCGACTCTGAAATAAAGTTATGACGTTGGCTTAAAACATCATTGTAGCCATTTAAAACATCCTTAATCATCGGCTCAATACCACCGCTTCTTGTAACTATATAAGCCTTCTTACCAAGTTGTCTAACAATTAGCGACATCGCTAAAGCACTACCAATACAATCACTATCCGCATCCTTATGCCCAACAATAATGACTTCACTAGCGCCATTAATAATGTTCTTTAATGTATTAGCGACAACTCTAACTTTAACCTTACTCGCTCTTTCTCTAGCTTCACTAGAACCACCAAAGAAACTAGCTTCCTTACCAATTTCTCTAACTACAACCTGATCGCCACCTCTAGTTTGCGCTATTTCTAAAAGATTACTGGCTTCTTCATCAAGTTCACTTAAATTATTACTACCATAGGCAAAAGACATTGAAAGAGTAACATCAATACCACCAGCCTTAGATTCTTTTCTAACTTTATTTAAAATTGAAAAACGATCATCCAACAATTTCTTATAAATCTTCTTATTTAAAACTAGTTGAATACAATTATTTCGAAGTGTTTTATAAACAATGCCATATTTACGAAAATACTCAATAACCGGAACCTTAATATTTGTGTTAACGAAAGATACATCATTTTCATTTAAACTAAGTTCATCAAAGTTATCGAAATTAACTAAGCCAAAGACATATTGATTATCCTCAGCCGCCTTCTTTAAATCATATTCTCTTGAAATATCATTAAAAAACAAAATATAATCATCATCTTTTTTACTAACTTCATACTTATCATCATTAACGATAACAATTGTCTTATCAACCTTGCCGCTAATTAAATCCTGAAGTTCTGGTAACCAAACAAGAATCTTTTCGCCATTACGGTCAATATGTTTATCCTTAAACATGTTTGAAAGATAGGTAATCTCATAGTTTTCATCATACATCAAGATACCAACTTCACTACGTTTTAAAGCATCAATCATTGAACCAGATAATTTAGTTTCAATATCACTAGTAATCGAATTATGATAAATATTAAAGTAGTAATAAATCGCAATTGACACAATAATAGAAATAGCCAAAATCGCAATAGCTAAGTAGTTTCGATCATCTAAGATATAGAAACTTAAAAAGACCGCTATTGAAAGCATGATATATACAAATATTACGCCAATGATGATTTGCCTACTTTTTTTCATTTTAACTTAATTAACTTTTCTAAATAAATTCTAAGTGGTCCTGCACCATATAAGAAGCCTACCACAATCAACATAATATAAGACAATGGAAATAACAAAACACAGGCCAAGAAAACAATTAAACCGTTCTTATTTCCAAATCGAATACTTGTATAAATAATTATAAACAAATATCCATAATATGCCAAAACAAGTGAAGCAATACATGATAAGCACATGATGGTATAAACAAGAGTGGCGTGATTTTCTTGTAGTCCTGGAACTTTTAAAATAAATAAGCTTACCGCTACAAGAGCCATTAAAACATACGCCAAATAAACCGGCATCTTAATATCTAATGGACTATTAATGCCAATATTCTTTATCTTTAATTTCTTAAGCAATAATACGGTTAAAATACCTGTTAAATAACCTTCAAGTAAGCCAGTTAAAATAACTGAAACAATAAATAATACAATTAATAAAGAATTAAGATTAGTAAAAGTCGCATTAAACTGAGCAGTCATACCGGTAGTAGAAACCATTACATTTATCATTTCTTGTATAGAAGCAAGTTGACTACTAATACTTACACCACATAACGGAAATACAACAAAGGCCACTAGCACTTCGGAAATGATATAAACAATAGAAACAATTAAATTAATTCTTCTTCTATCCATCCCTTTTTTAATAGCTAAACATAAACAAGTTCCCACGATAATATCAATAGGAATATAAATATATGTAGAAAGGGTGCCAAATAAAATACCTATCACAAGAAGGCCAACGCACATTGTAAGTGCATCTTTCAACTCATACATCACACCATATATGCCAATAACAACCGGAATTATTAGTAATATATAAGTTGAAAAAATAAATGATAGTTGTCTATCAATTATCATTAGGGCACCAATGATCGCTAGAAGCATTGCCCCCTGTGTTAGTTTCTTTGTCTTGTTCATAATATTCTCCTAAAAAAGCCTCCAAAATAAATGGAGGCTAAATATTGTTTGATTTAATTAGTCAACAATGTAAGGCAATAAAGCCATTTGACGAGCTCTCTTAATAGCAGTTGTCAACATTCTTTGATACTTAGCACTAGTACCAGTTACTCTTCTTGGAGTAATCTTGCCATTAGCACTGATGAACTTCTTTAATAATTCAACATCTTTATAATCGATATATTCAATTTTGTTCTTAGTGAAGTAACAAACTTTCTTATAACCGACTCTTTGTTTTCTAAAAGCCATAACTTTTATTCCTCTCTATTAATAAAATGGTAAATCATCACTTGAAATATCAAGAGATGGTGTATTTGAGAAATCATCATCGACATTCTCATTCATACTAGGCTCAACACTAGGTGTAAAAGTTCTATTAGTATTAGTACTTACATTATTAGAAACATTAGTACTTGCACTATTACGATTACCACCAATAAGTTGAACACTATCACATGTAACTTCTGTTACATAAACTTTTCCATTTTGACCCTCATAGTTTCTAGTAGTAATTCTACCTTCTACGCCAACAATAGCACCCTTACTAGCATATTGAGCTAGAAAGTCAGCTGATTGCCTCCACGCAACACAGTTGATAAAGTCAGCAGTAGGCTGGCCATTATTACTGTTACTAGAATATCTTCTATTACAAGCCAAAGTGAATGTACAAGTGGAAATATTAGAACTAGTCTTTCTAAGTTCAATATCCTTAGTAAGTCTACCAACTAAAACCACATTGTTAATCATGGTTATTTACCAGCCTTTTCTTCAGTATTGATAGTCATTGAACGAACAACGTTACTGTTAATACCTAATAAACGTTTGAATTCGTTAAGACCTTCAACTTCAACACTATAAGTAGTTACTACATAAT
>CAVFKJ010000030.1:0-12786 GCA_963623125.1 Clostridium sp. CAG:217 | reverse complement strand
CATATCGATTCTTTGAATAAAGATATCTTAAAGACATTAGAACTATATTCCGATAATAACGGTTTTAATAATGCAGCACTTTTATTAAGTGATGATAATAATTTTCCCGGAATTGATATGGTTAGATTCGGTCTTGATTTAAGCATATTAGAAGATAGAAGAACATTAGATGATATGTCTATTCTAAAACAATTAGATGAGGCTATTGTTATGTTTAGACAATACTATACATATGAAAAAATTGATGGTGTTTTAAGAAAAAGAGTAGAATTAATTCCCGAGAAAGCTTTTAGAGAAGCTATCGCAAATGCTTTAGTACATAGGTCATATGATATAAGCAGTCATATTACCGTATCTATGCATTCTGATTGTATTGAAGTCGTATCAAGTGGAGGACTCCCTAAAGGAATTAGTAAAGAAGAATATATAAGAGGTGGTATTTCAATTTTAAGAAATCCAATTATTGGTATGGTTTTCTACAGACTTAATATAATTGAGAAATTTGGAACAGGTATTAGAAGAATAATTGAATGTTACAAAGATAGTACGTCAAAACCAAAATTTGAAATTAATGAAAATTCGATAAGAATAACATTACCTGTCTTTAATGATCCAACTATATTAAATAAAGATGAAAAGATGATAGTTGATTCGTTAAATCATAGAAGCTTATCAATAAGTGAATTATCTAATACTACTAAGTTTTCTAAGTCTAAGGTGCTCTATGTATTAAAAGGCTTAATTAACAAAGGTTGTGTACAAATAATAGGTAATGGCAGGGGAACTAAGTACACTTTGTTGTAGGAGGTAAAAAATAGCTGAAGCATTATAAAAGGAGCTCGATTGAGCTCCTTTACTAAGAAGAAATATATAGTAATAAATATATATCTTACTAGATTTTTAAAAAATTATTTAGCAAAAGTGATAGTTAATTTTGCGGCAGTTTCATCATAAGTTAAAGTAGCTTTACCACCCTTTTCTGGAGTTCCACTTAAAGTGCCTAATTTTGCTAAACTAGTTTTTAAATCTGCAGTTTGCCAATCACTTTGTTGTTGAGTCAAAGTAACTTCATATGTATCAGTTGTTTTGTAATCACCAGTAACAACAGAAGTCATAAGTTCAGCATATTCTGCTCTGATGTTAGCTGCGTCAACTGCTTCTCTTGACTTTTCAAGTTGTGAAGTGAATACAGGAATTGAGATTGCTACAAGTACAGCAATAATTGCTACTACGATTAGTAGTTCAGCTAGTGTAAAACCTTTTTTGTTTAATTTTTTCATGTAATGTCTCCTTTTCATTGTTAAACATGGTTTATCCATATAATTATTATAGACTAAGAGATTGTTAAATAGTACATAAATTTCACTTATTTATCACCATTTTGGGTGATATTTTGTTATGATAATTAAGTAAGAGAGCGATTTCTTAGTTTTTGTATTATTTATGAAAAAGTTTGGGGATAAAAAGGGTTATACATTGGCTGAAGTTTTAATGGTTGTAGCTATAATTGCTATTCTTTTAGCTTTGGCTGTCCCAGCTATTTTTACTATCCAAAAAAATCTTCGCCAAAAGGAAATGGATTCAAAGGCTGAGACCATTTATATGGCCGTTCAAAATAAGATTAACGATTTGTATACCGGTGGTAATAGCGATAAATATATCAATGACTCATTAAAAGAACTTGGCGCTATTCCAAAGGATGCAGATGGTGATATTAATGAAGATGGTGTTTATTACTTCACTAGTGATAGTCCTCTTGTAACAGATTTAGTAGGGGATGATGTAATAGATGGGAATTTAAGTGGTACATTTGTTGTTGAAGTTATCCCTTATGCTTATAGAGAAACAGGAGAGGTTAAAACTTTAACTGTGCCTAGTGTTTATGCGGTTTTTTATAGTGAAAGTAGCGATTATGATTTAACCAAGATTTATGAACTTAATAAAACAGACGATAGTACCTTCCTAAGTAAATATAGAGCTAGTAAAAATAATCGTATAAAACTCACTAATGGTTATTTAGGATACTATGGCGGCGGTTTAGCTGATGGTGGTAGTTCTAGTGAACTTAAACTATCTAATTGTTATATGACTAGTGAGGATGTAGTTAATAATGCTTATGTTAAACTAACTAAACCACTTAGTGTTGATGGCAATGTAACAGTTACTTTTAAACTTAGTGATGATTATGGTAATACAGTTAAGTTTACTTATGATACCGATTCTGGTTGGTTTATTAATAATGGTAAGTCAATTGATACTAAAAATTTAATTAGTGTAAGTAATATTGGTATAAATTATAATTTTACTATTAACTTAGATAGTCTAACTAGTGATAGTACTAGATTTAAGAATACTTTTGGTGCCAATAGTAAGTTTGATGTTCACTTGGTTGAAGGAAGTGATATCACTTTAACCGTTGATGCGGAATGCGATGATAAAGTAACTCAACCCGCCAATACGGTAGTATGCAAGGGCAATTCAATTTTTGATTATGATGAAGATAATACAAAAGATAATAAGACAGCTTTAATTAGTAATCCTCGTCATCTACAAAATCTAGATATTAACTCTAATGTTACAAATAGTAATATAACTATCGCTAAACTTATTGATGATATTAGTTTTATGGATGGTGACCCTTTTGATAAACAATATGAAAAAGCTTATTATCATGGCAATTTCTCTATTATTACTATTAATAGTGATGGCAGTACTAAGACAAATTATGTGCCTAATTTTGCTAGTATCGCAAATAATCAATTAGAAGAATTTGATGGCAATAACAAATATATCTATAATCTTTCTACGACTGGTAGTGGCCTAATTGATAGTGCAAATAATTTAAATATTCATGATGTTACTTTAACAGGCGAAACAATTACTTCTAGTAATGTTGCCGGTGGTTTAATTGGTGCTGTTAATGGTAATGTAACAATTAATAATGTTAAGAATATCTTAAGTGGTACAAATAATGATTATCCTTCAGATATTACAAGTAACATGAATCTAGAATCTTTAAGATGGTTTACTGGTAATACTGTTGGTGGCTTAGTAGGTTTAAATAACGGCAATTTAACGATCACAAATTCTAATGCTTCGACAGTACTGGGAAATGATAGTTCCATTACTGGTGGTTTAGTTGGCTTAAATGACGGTTCTTTAACTATTGATTGTTCATATGGCGATAACTACTTATATGGTAGCCAAGTAGGTGGACTTGTAGGAAGTTCTACCAATAGTAATATTACTATTTTTAATGCTTATGCAGCAGGCTTTGCGATATTAAAAGATAAAAACTCAATTGGAGCAGGCTTGGTTAATGGTGATGTTAATAGTATTAAAAATTCTTATACAATTTTGGCTAATAAGGACTTAGCTAAAGATAAGGGGGTTAGCGTTGATAATCCTTCTGGTAAGTTTATTAGTAGTGCTAATAATGCTTCTAGCTGTTCTAACTTATATTATTTAATTAGCTCTACTGTTGGTTATAACAATTTTGGTAATCAAATAACAGATGTTAAACGAATGAGTTTATCAGATAAATTTGTAAATGATAATAGTGTTAATGTAACTCCTTATAAATTAATGGGACAGTCATTATCTAACTATAAGTATCCTAAATTAAAAGATTTAGATCATTATGGAGACTGGGATAGTGAATTTAGTTCAGGATCTTTGGTATATTATGAAACTTATAGTGATGGTAGTTCTGGTTTTGATGGAGCTGGCGTTGAAGTAACATTAAAGGGTGATAATGAAGTGTTTGGGGATGGCTATGGTGTTGTCTTTAAAGATGACTTAGCTCTTCCTGAGACTTTTGACTATAAAATTAATGGTAAAACTTATAGCGTTAATACAAACAATGTAACACCATTAAGTGTTGTCGTTGGTAACTATAAATATTATATTTATCCATTAGATAAGAGTATTGTTAATCCAACTAGTGTTACTTCTTACTATACAAAAGTAGAAGTTAGTGCAAATGGTGAGACAAAGTATTTTAACTATAATCCACATTTTGCTAAGAGTGTTGTTGAAGTAAATAGTGGCGATGAAGTAAGTAATAATCCTAGTGAAGTAAGCATTAAAACGGCTCGTCAACTTTATAATTTAAGTAAATATTATGCTAAGTATTCTAAATTATTAGATACTACTTATAAGCAGGGTAGAAATATCAATTATAGTTCTTATTGTTTTGTTACATATTCAAACTTTGATCAAATAAGCTACCAAAGTCCTATTGGTTTAAATTCTCTTGAACCATTTAAAGATATTTATGATGGCAGTTCTTATACTATTAGCAATATCAGCTTTATGACAAATGGTTATTATGTAGGTATGTTTGGTTGTAATGCTGGTACAATCAAGAATACCGTTTTAGCTGTTGATTATAACGCCGATAATACTTATTATGCTAAGACTTCCGCTTCTATTACTACTAATAAGACTTTATATAGTGGTATTTTAGTTGGTTATAACTTAGGAACTATTTCTAATAGTGCTGTTGCTGGCTATTATAATGCAGGTAATAATACTATCTATGGTTATCAAAACTCTACTGTTTATATTGGCGGTTTTGTTGGCTATAACCAAGGTAAGATTTTAAATTGTTCTAGTGCTAATCCAAAACTAGCTGTTAATATGTATCGAGCTAATTGCTATACTGGTGGTTTTGTTGGTTCTAACTTAGGTTCAATAAATGATTGCTATGACTTAAATGACATTGAATCTACTGTACAAGATGGCAAGACGGTTATTGCCGGCTTTGCAGGAGAAAATAATGGTTCTATTAATAATTCATATTGTGCAACCGTTTTAACTTCTTCAGGAGAAGGAGCTTCTTCATATTCATTTAGTTACATTGGCGATTCAGGTAGTGTTAAAAACTCTTATTATCTATTTAAGGGTTCTTATAAATATATCGATAAGCTATATTCTTTTGGTGGTACTGGTGTTAATTCAACTGCTACTTATAAGACTTATGATGGCTTGATTTCTCTAGCAAGTGGTAGTAAAGCTGTTAATAGTAAGAATCATATTAATACAAACGAAGCTACTTATCCATTTAAGGCTGTTGTAAAAGATGCTTCTGGCAAGCTTGTGCATTATGGTGAATGGACGGCAGAACCAGAACTTGGCACTTTTGGCATGTTCTATTGGGAGAAGGAATCTGGTGGTCAAAATGATGGCTATAAGATTACTTATATAGGCGGCAGCAATGGTTTATTACAATATGATAGTACTCTTTGTACAGTACATGATGATGGCGGCTATATTGAAGAATATGGCTATGGTTATTATGTAATGGAAGGAGAAGAAAACGAAGTTACTCTTAATGTTGATGATAAAGGAGGATTAATTTTTGGCGGCGTTTATACAAGTGCTCAAACTAAGCTTCAAGAACAAATTAAGGGCTTTAAGTTCTATCCATATTTAAGTAGTCATAATTCAAGTAATAATATCTCTTTAAAGACAGGTTATTCTGATACATATGGTACGATTTCACTTACTTATACAAGCAAAAAGGATAGTTCAAAGAATCAAACTTTAACCTATCGTATCGCACCATTCTTTGGTAATTCATTTAGCTTAATTTCAAACGATTTTAACACTACAAATAAATTTTTAAATAAGGCACCTGGCGTTGATATTCCATTTGAAATAAGAAGTGCTACCCAACTTCAGTATATTAACTGGAATAGTGATGGCTCTGTTGATTATCTTGTGAATAACAATAATAAAACTAAATTTAATTACTTAATGTATACCACTATTACAGGAACAGGAACACAAAGTAAGACTGATGCGGGAAATAGTAATAGGGCTGATATTTCTTATAAGATGTCTCATGATATTAACGCTTCAAATATTGAAAACTTTACACCTATTGCTGGACAAGGTACTACATCGAGTAGTGGTTATAACGCAACACTTTATGCATGGTTTGGCTCTAGCTTTAATGGCGATAACTATAAGATTTCGGAATTGAATATCAATTCCAAGAGTTTTACTGTCGGTTTATTTGGCGTAACAGCTGGTTCTAAACTTGAGAATATCATTCTATATAGTACTAAAGGTGCAAGTATCATAAGAGAAACTACTTATACTGATAGTGCTGGTGCTTATGCACTTGGGGGATTATGTGGTATTGCCTATGATTATAGTGATACTGATAATAGCTTAAATATTGAAAATTGTGCTATAGCCGGATATAAGATTATTGATAATAGCAAGAATAAGCTTACTCTTGGTGAAGCTAATGTTGGTGGCTTAGTAGGTGTATCGAATATTAGTATCAATAAATGTTCGGCAGTTGTTGACATCATTATTAAGTCTACTCATAAGAGTAACGATTCAACTAATGCCTACTTTACTCAAGCTGAATATGGTAACTTTATTAGAGTTGGTGGCTTATCTGGAGCTGTTCAATATAAGGTTACTAATTCATATACTGGTGGTTCTATTAAAGTAGAAGGTGATATTTTAAATGAAACTTATAATGCTAAGAATGCTAAATATAGTTCTTATATAAATTCAAATTCTAATAATAAGGCATATGATCAAGCTAGCTCGCATATCTATCTATCGGGTATTGCAGGCAGTGGTTTTGCGATGAACTATCAAAACTTCACTGGCAAAGCTGAATTTAAAGAAGGTTATCCTACAGTAGAAAATTGCTATACTTATATCTCTTTCCCTAAACTTGAAGGAACAATTAGAGCTATATCAATGATTTCTACTTTAGCTGATAGATATAGTAATGCATCTTCTAATGCAACTATTAAAAATTGTTTCTATTTAAATACTAGTGCTAATTTTGAAGTTGATGCACCAAAGTATTATTTCAGTGGCAATTATAACAATAGTCCATCTTATCAAATAGGTTCATACAAGGCAAAGATGATTACTGGTGATTTAACATATCTATTTAAGATATTCAAGAATGAATCAGGTAGTGCTAAAGTTAACATAACTAATTTAAAGTCGGTAACTTATGATGAGTTAAATGACATTGATACAATGACATCTAGTTCTAAATTAGGCAGTGCCTTTAGTGGCGTTTCGACAACTGATGAACAAGGTCAAACTGTTGATGGTAAATACTCATTTAATGCCGGTAACGATGAATTAAATGGCAAGAATTATCCATTCCCAACCGTTATTAAACAATCTAGTAATAATCAAACCTTTAATGTTCATTATGGTAGTTGGCCAACTAATAATGCTTATTTTGAAAATGGCACTTATAGTTTTGATATCTTCAAGAATATTGATTTAAATGATGTCGATAAATACGCTTATGTTGATTTGAAACTAATTAAATTAGCTAATGAATCATTTGATAAAGATACTTTAAATATTCAAATATTAAATGAAAGTGGCGAAGTAGACAACAGCATTGCAGAGCTAGTAAAAGAAGGAATAATTGAAGATGGTGATGGAAACTATACTATCAAAGTTAGGGCAAATAATACTGGTACCGTTACTGTTAAGGCTACTTGGAGTGAAGATGGAGTAGCTAAGTCTGCCGAATGTACTTTAACTATTACTGCTAACCTAGAAATAGAAGTTTCACCAACTTCTAGTACTTTAGAAGAAAATAAGAGCGTTACTTATCATATCGGAAATACAACGAGCAATTATTTAAATGTATATTCAACTTTAGATGATGATTCTAAGAAGGATTATTCTAGTTTGTGTACTTGGAACTTTACAACAAATAAGATTGGCAATGATGATGCGGTTAGAATCAATTCAACTAAAACTAATTTAATAATTACTTCTAATGGTTATAACGCTAGTGTTACAGCTACCGCAACATATGATTATCATGGCAATAAATTTAGTGCTAATAAGATTATTGATATCAAGTGCATTGGTGGTTTTGGCATTTCAGATTCTAATCAATACAATGAAGCGTATCTAAGAGATAGTGATACGGCAAATGTGAATGGTGAAGATAAAAAATATGATGAAAGTTTAGCACCAAAGAATGATTCTACTTACTTTATTTATGATCGAAACTTAAATATCTTTAGTAACGAGAATATAAATACTAACTTTGATAAATTAACTATTAATGTAAGTTCTGCTTCTCAAGATAAAGATAATAGCAGACTAAGTGCTAGACTTGTGAATGATGTAACTGAGACATCATTAAATGATGAAAACTTATTCTATAGTTTGCCTATTAAGGTACTATATAGATTACCTAACTTTAATAGTGATACTGATATACTAAATGATGTTACATTAACTTCAACTTATACAAATGAAAAAGGCATTGTTTATACCGTAAGCATTACAACAAGTGTTGAAGCTACTCCTTATAAGTTGTGTCTAGATGCCAATGATGGATTATTTGAAGATAATACAAATCTAAAGGAAATAGAAGTTAGAAGTACCGTTGATACAAATGAGTATATCCCTACAAGAGTTGGCTATACTTTTGATGGCTGGTATTTAGATGATACAAAGTATGATTCTATTACTCCTGAACAATTATATGCATCAGATAGCGATGTTAATTTGACTGCTAAATGGAGTGCTATAAAAGGACAGATTAATCTAGATTTGAATTATGGTGATTTAGAATTAATCAATATAGATGATATTGAATATGATACGAGTTCTATTGATTTTAGTTCATTCGGCGATAAATTAAATAGAGAAGGATATGCATTAATAGGCTTCTACTATTATGATGGTGAAAATAATACTTTAGTTCTTGATGAAGATGGAAATGTTGTTAACCAAGAATTATTTAATCAATTAGTATTAAATTCAGTTAAGAATAAAGATGGTGTAGTAAGCACTTTAACTGCCAAATGGTATGAAGGTTACACATTAAAAGTTGTAAGTGGAAATAATATCTACTCATTCTTATGTAAGAAAGATTCAACCGTTAATATCGCTGTAGAAGATAGTAAGTTAGTCTTCACAGTAATTGAATCAGATGAAGAAACTAATACATATGATGTAGACTATTCAATGAAGTTCTTTGGCCTATATAATAGTGAAGGCAAACAAATAATTAGTGAAAATGGTGGTTCATTAGTTATGAACACAAACACCACTTTAACTTTAGAACAAGGAAGTGTAGTAACATTTAAGACTAGAGATGAAAGTGCAACATTTGGAAGTGCTAATTATATTAATGGTTTAAACGGAAGCTTTAATGCTACAGTTAAATCTGGATACGAGATAGTTGGTTGGTATGACGTGGATGGTAACCAAGTCTTGAATGCTGAAGGTGAAGTTTTGGATGGTGTTACTTTAGAAAAAGAAACAACTGTTTACGCAAGATTTAAGACTTCTGGTTATGTAAAGGCTAATACTATGGAAACTAATAAGTCATATGTTATAACTAGTGGCACTAGAATTCTTACAAGAAGTGGTAATTCTATAAGCTCCGATTCTTTATCTACTGCTAAAGATGCTTCTGAAAATGTTTATATTCCAAGTTCCAATATGAGCGATGATAAACTATGGAGCTATGATGGTACTCATCTAAAGAATAATGGCAATAACTCATATTTAGCTGCATATTATAGTTGGAGAAATTACTACTTGCAATTTAGTGATGATAACAACACAAATTGGGCTTATACAGATGAAAAATTATATAGAACAAAACAAGGTTTGTTTGAAACGGATACATATTATATATATCTAAGCGGAACTAATTTTAAATGTAGTGAAAGCAATTCTAGTTCTATCGAGTTATATGTTTTAAATGAAAACCTTATTACGGATAACTATGATTAAAGGAAAGGAGACACTATGAATAGTATTAAGAAAAAATTAAATAATGAACATGGTGTTTCAATTCTTTTTGGCTTGTTGATGTTTATGGTGGCAAGTGTTGTAAGTATTGTTATCATCACAGCGGCCAGTAGTTCAATGAAAAGATCTTACTATACTTCTAATTCTGTTCAAGAAAATCTAGCCTTAGATTCATTAGCTTTATTTATGAAAAAGGATATTAATGAATTTGAGGTTGCCTGTACCTATACCTATAATAAAAAGGGTAATACTTACACTTTTAATGGATGCAGCAAAGAAGATGACAGTGAAAGTTCTTTTCAAAATAAATTAGTAACTTTTACAACTTATCTAGCTCAAGATAATTTAGTTAATGTTAGGGGAAATAACTTTAAAGTTGAAGCAACTAATTTAGATGATGTGAATGTAAGTGTTTTTAATGTTACAAAAGATAGTGATAGCGAGTATCTTATTAACTTTTTACTTGAAAGCGATAGTAAAAAAATGTATGTAGCTTTTAAAGTTTCAAAAGATAATGGAAAAGATATAGATAGTGGCAAAAAATATACTTACAAGTGGGAATATGCTAGTTCATATATCAAGGAGGTTAGCTAATGATTAAGCTTAATAATAAAGGTGAAACAATTGTTGAAACACTTGTAGCTATCGTTATAATTTCCTTAAGTTTTATTATGTTAGCTGGAGCTATTATTACTGCTAGTAAGATTAATAAAAGTGCTAACGAAAATATTCAAACTTTTAGTAAAGATGGAGAAGTTGTAACTGATTTTAAATTAATTATTGATGGAGAAGATGCTAGTAATAAAGTAAAAGAATATCAAAGCTCAGGAGGTTATTTCTATTATGAATAAGCTTAGAAATAATCATGGTATGAGTATTGGTGAAACTTTAGTAGCTGTGTTGATATTGTTGCTTGTCTCAGCTGGTTTAGCAAGTGGTGTTAGTTTAGCTAGCAGATACTATACTAAAACCGTTAGAACAAGTGAGGCCAATGAACTATATTCTACTTTAGAGAGTTTAATTAGTAACGAACTAAGATATACAAACTGTGCTGAATTTGATGGTTCTGGTAATTTAGTTAACTTTTTTAGTAAGACTTTTCCAATTCATGATGACTATACTAATATTGCGATTGTTGATGGCGATAAAAACTTAAGTAATAATTATGATTATGTGGCAATCGGTAATAATGATAACTATAATCTAATATTATCTAAGGCAAGCTATCCTAATGAATTAGGTGCTAAGATAAATTCTATAAAATATGATAATGGCTGTTTTGTGGTTGACTTAGATATAGGAACTGATGAAATAGGTTCTTTAGTTACTAAGGCTTTTAGTGTTCGTTGTTTAAATTATGATGGAGATGAAGTATGCAGAAAAGATTAAACAATCGTGGTAGCATCTCTTTATTTGAACTTTTAATAATTTTAGTCATCGTTTTTGAGCTAATATTCTTATTAACTGATGGCTTTGGTTGGTATAACAAAAAGTTTTCGACCGGTTCTGATGCCTTATATTTAAACACTTGCGAGTCAGTAGCTAAAGTTAATAGTTTAGATGGAACGATATGTCCAGTTAATGGCTGTGGCAATAGTGATGGAACTTGTATCCATCATAATTCTAGAGGCTATGTAGGCTATTTTGATAGTGTAAGTAATACGGTTGTCGCAAGTAAGGTGAGGGGCTATAACTTAGGTGATAATCCTAGTATTGATGGAAAACAATATAACGGTGAAAAGGGTACACTAATTTTAAGAGTTATGGTATATGATGGAACAATTTATTATGATTGGGTAAAAGGCAATGATTGATATATATGAAAGTAAATTTATTCTTATTTATTCTTTAGTTCTTTCCTTTATCTTGGGAAGTGTTTTTGGCAGTTTCCTAAATTGTGTAGCCGATCGCATTAAGGAAGGCATTCCTTGGTGGAAGGGAAAAAGCAAATGCGATAATTGTGGCCATAAGCTTAGTATTTTGGATTTATTTCCAATATTTAGCTATATCTTCTTAAAAGGAAAATGCCGTTATTGTGGCAAAAAGATGGGTGTTAAATACCTTATAAGCGAAATATCATTAGGCTTATTATTTATGTTCTATCTAATAAATCATCCTGATTTAAATTTAGATTTAATTGATGGCTTAGGATTTATTTGTGTCTTATTTGGACTATCGTTATGTGATTTAAACACCTATGAGATTCCTGATGGTTTTATTATTTTTGGTTGTCTTTGGTGGCTGGTATTTAAAATATTAAAAGGTTTAAGTTTTAAACAAATTGGTTTATCAATTGTCTTTGCCTTTATTGTAGGCTTTGTGGTATTACTAATTAGTTTAATTTTAGATAAATTATTAAAGAAGGAAACATTAGGCGGAGGGGATATTAAACTATTATTCTTATGTGGTTTATATCTAGATTTAATGGGCTCGGTCTTTAATATCTTTTTTGCGTGTATATTGGGCCTGGTATTTATTTTATTACTTAAAAAAGATAAAATACCATTTGGTCCTTGTATCTCTTTAGCAACCTATTTTTCTTTAATATATGGAACTAGTTTGCTTAGCTGGTACTATAGTTTATTTATAATATAAAAGGGAGGACAATATGAAAAAATTTTTGGGGATTGATATTGGTGATGGTGCAATTAAATTTGTCTTTGATGATAACTTTTTAGTTGTGGATACACCAGAGAATGCAGTAAATAATGGTAGTCTTGTTACTTTTGAGGCAATGAGCGATTTAATCAAAGAAACTGTTAAACAACATGGAATAAGAGAGAAGAAAGTTAGCTTAATTATTCCAGATGAAGATGTCTTCCTTGCTAGATTAAATATGCCATATATGACTACTAAACAACTTGAAGTAAATCTTCCTTATGAATTTAAGGAAGTAGTTGGTAATAATAAGGATGCCTATATTTATGATTATAGTGTCATTAGTATTAATGAAAAAGATGGTATTGAACTACTTGGGGCAGCTGTTAGTAAGGGCTTGAT